>JAQVKV010000253.1 GCA_028694545.1 Zavarzinia sp.
TCCTCGTCTCCTCGACCGTGGGCGAAGGCATGGAGAAGCTGATGGCGGCGCTGGGCGACCATCACGCCCATCTGACCGGCACGGGGGCGGGCAGGATGCAGCGCGCCGATCAAGGCGCCGCCTGGCTGGCGGAGACGGTACGCGACGAATATGGCAAGCACGGCCTGAAGGCGGCCGGCGGCGCCATCGCGGACGCCGCCGGCGCCTCCCCCTTCGGGCGCGCCGCCGGCATTCTGGACATGCTCAGCCGAGCGCGTTGATCAGGGCGATGGCGCCGGCGAAGGCGAGCGCGACGAGAGAAATATGGCGGTGGTGGCTGCCGCCGAAACGCTCGAACAGGTGAAAGCCGAGCCAGTCGCCGATGAGCAGGCAGGGCACGCCCAGGACCAGCAGGGCGGGTGACACCTCGGCCAGCTTGCCCGCGACGGCATAGCCCGTCAGCGAGATCAGGCAGGAGACATTGAAGAACATCATCAGCGTCGCCCGCGCGATGCCGGCGTCCGCTTCCGTGCGCAGCAGATAGATCACCACGGGCGGCCCCGGAATGCCCAGCGCCCCGCCCATGAGCCCGGCCAGCCCGCCGACTGGCAGCGCCGCCGCCGTGCCCCCGCCGCCGTCCCGCACTCCGCCGCGCCACAGGAAGAAGGCGGAGGCGAGCACGCCGATGCCGATCAGCAATTCGATCGTCTGCGCCGGCAATATGTCGAGTGCATAGACGCCGATCGGCGTGCCGATCAGGCTGCCCGCCAGCAGGGGTTTCAGGCGCTTGCCGTCCGCCGCACGCCAGACCCGGCGAAAACTGCGCAGCGCCGCGACGAAGGCGAGCACGGCGCAGAGCACGACCGCGTTCACCGGCTCGATCACGAGGACGAGCAGGGGCATGGCGGCCAGCGCGAAACCGAAGCCGGAAAAGGCCCGCAGCACGGAGGCGACGACGACGGTCAGCCCGGCGATGGCCAGGGTAAGCCCGTCCAGACCCGCGTTCGTGAAGATGTCGATGATGGCCCCCGGTGCAACGCCGGGGCGCGATTGCCGCCGGCGGGGGCTAGATAGGCCCGAAGCCGGCGTGAAGGCAACTCGTCATGGCGGAAACGCCGCCACCATTTCCTCGATCAGCATGCGGCGGAACAGCTCCGACGCGGCAACCTCCACCCGGTTCGGATCGTAGGTCACTTGAAACAATTGCTCCCGCGCGAAGAGATCGGGGCGCAACGCGCGCAGCCGCCCGTCCCTGTTCAGCGCCGTCGCGAAATGTTCCGGCAGATAGCCGAGAAAGGCGCCTGAGAGGATCAGCCGCGCCTCCGCCTCCATGTCGGAGACGGTGGCATGGGCGCCGGCGATCGCGAAGATCTTCAGGTCGCGCCCGCCCCAATAGTCGCGCCCGACGATGCGGTGGCGGCGCACGAGATCGACGTCGATCTCCGCATCCGGTGTGAGGAACAGGGGGTGGCCCTCGGCGCAATAGAACAATTGCCGCTCGCGGTAGAGATCGTCATAGGCAAGGCCGAGCACCACGCGCGGGAAACTGGCGATGGCGAGATGCATGTTGCCCGTGATCACCTCGCGCAGCAGGTCATCCGGCGCCCTTGTCGAGATGTTCAGCCGCACTTCCGGCGCCATCGCGACGAAACGGGCGAAGACCCGTTCCAGCGGGGCGCGCGGATCGGTGATCGTATTGTCGACGAGGCCGACGGTGAGCGTGCCGTGCAGCTTGTCCCGCAGCGAGCGCATGCGGTTGTCGAACTGGTTCATGGAGCCGAGCAGGCGCTGGATCTCGGCATAGGCCGCCTGGCCCTCGGGGGTCAGCGAGAAGCCGCCCCGCCCGCGCCGGCACAGCGTGACGCCCAGCCGTGTCTCCAGCCCCGCGACATGGCTGGAAATGGTCGAGAGCGAGAGATTGAGCTTCGCCTGCGCCGCCGCGAAGCCGCCCGACTCGACGATCGTGACGAAGAGGCGCAACAATCGAATATCCGTGGTGTCGAGCGCCATGGGTCCTTCACTTCGGCTGCGGTCGAAGTGAGTTTCGATTCTTCGTCATTTTTCCACAAGCCCGCCGCTGTTTTCCTGATCACAGCCCGCGCCCCACGGAGACACGATCATGCCGAAGACCACCCGCCTTGCCCCCAGCCGTCGCGCCGTCCTGGCGGGCGGTCTCGCCGGTGCCGCCCTTGCCGGCTTCGGCTTTCCGTCGATCGTCCGCGCCGCCGACAAGTCGCTGAAGGTCGGCGTCTACGGCGGCTATTTCAAGGACAGCTTCGACCAGCACATTTTCCCCGAATTCACCAAGGCGACCGGCATCGCGATCGAATCCGTGGCCGAGCCGACCGGTGAAGCCTGGTTGGTGCAGCTCGAACAGGCGGCCCGCGCCAAGCAGGCCCCGGCCGACGTTTCGATGATCTCGCAGACCTCGATGCTGAAGGGTGCCTCGGTCGAACTTTGGGCGCCGTTGAACGAAGCGAAGATCCCGGGCGCCAAGAACGTCCACGCTCACCTGCAGAACCGCTATGCCGACGGCCGGCTGATGGGCGTCGGCGCCGTTGCCTGGTACATCACCCTGGTTTCCAACACCGAAGTCTTCCCGGAAGCGCCGACGAGCTGGGCCGAATTCTGGGATCCGAAGCACAAGGACCAGCTGGGCCTTCTGGCGCTGGTCTCCAACAGCTTCCTGCTCGAGGTGACCTCCACCACCTTCTTCGACGGCACCGCGATCCTTGATACCGAAGACGGCATCCTGAAGGTCATGGACAAGATCGCCGAGCTGAAGCCGAACGTGAAGCTGTGGTACCGCGACGAGGCGCAGTTCGAGCAGGCCCTGAAGTCGGGCGAGATCCCGATGGGCCAATATTATCACGACGTCACGGGCCTTGCCGCCGCCGACGGCCATCCGGTGCGTTCAACCTTTCCGAAGGAAGGCGGCATCACCGACAGCGGCTCCTGGGCCGTGTCCAAGGCGTCCGAAAAACTCGACCTCGCCGAGGTCTTCATCGAATACATGTGCCAACCGGCGATCCAGGCCCAGCTCTCACGGAAAGTGGGCACCGCCCCCACCATCGATCGCAAGCTGACCGACCTGACTGACGCCGAATTCGCCGCCGTCTCGTCCGACATCCCGCCGATCGTGCCGCGCTACGACCTCTATCAGGAAAAGGCCGACTGGCTGAGCCAGAAGTGGACCGAGTTGATCGTCGGCTGATCGGAAACCTGATCGTCATCCCGGTTCAAGTCGTCATCCCGGCGAAAGCCGGGATCTCCCGGGAAATGTTCTCCCACCCTCTCTGGTTCAAGGTCCCGGCCTTCGCCGGGACGACGAGGGGGGGAAGAGAAATTGTCGTCATCCCGGCGAAGGCCGGGATCTTCGGGGAGGTGTTCTCCCGTTCACTCCGTCTCGAGGTCCCGGCCTGCGCCGGGACGACGAGCATCATGATCCGACCCTGGGGGCCCGATGTCCGGACTCGTCCTTGATCACCTGGTGAAGCGTTACGGCGGGCTCACCGCCGTGCACGACGCCACTCTGACCATCCCCCATGGCCGTTTCGTCTGCCTTCTGGGCCCGTCCGGCTGCGGCAAGACGACCCTGCTGCGCATGATCGCCGGCCTCGACGACCCGAGCGAAGGCAAGATCCTGATCGACGGCGAGGACATCACGGCGAAGCCCGCGCATCAGCGCGACTTCGGCATGGTGTTCCAGTCGCTGGCCCTGTTTCCGCACCTCACGGTCGGCGAGAACATCGCCTATCCCTTGCGCATTCGCGGCAAGTCGAAGGACGAGCAGCGCGCGGAAGCCGAGCGCCTGCTGAAGCTCGTGCGCCTGCCCGGCGTCGCCGACCGGCCAGTGTCCAAACTCTCGGGTGGACAACGCCAGCGCATCGCCATCGCCCGCGCCCTTGCCCTGTCGCCCCGCCTGTTCCTGCTCGACGAGCCGCTCTCCGCCCTCGACGCCAAGCTGCGCGAGGCGATGCAGATCGAACTGAAGCAATTGCAGCAGACCCTGGGCATCACCACGATCGTCGTCACCCACGACCAGCGGGAAGCCATGACCATGGCCGATCTCGTCGTCGTCATGTCGGCCGGGCGCATCCTGCAGGCGGCGCCGCCGGTCGAGGTCTATCGCCGGCCGGCCAATGCCTTCGTCGCCGATTTCATCGGCATGACCAACCTCCTCAAGGGCAAGATCGCCGCCCCCGGGCGGATCGATGTCGCGGGCGGCACGCTTTCGGTGACCGACCCCACGCCCGACGGGGGCGAGGTGATCCTGTCGGTCCGGCCGGAAGAGGTCAGCGTGCGCGCGGTACCGGACGCGCCCAACCTGCTGCCCGGCACGGTCACTTTCCTGCGCGATCTCGGCGCCTCGGTCGAGCTACGCATCGATGTCGCGGGGCAGGACATCGTCGCCGTGGCGACACCGCAGGACCGGCCGGCGGTGAAGGCGGGCGATGCGGTCCATGTCCGCTTCCCGGCGGAAGCCTGCGTGGTGCTGGCGTCATGAAGGCGGTGCCCCGGCGCCTGGCGGATTACGCGCCGATCAGCTTTCCCGCCGCCATGTTGCTGTTCTTCTTCGTGGTGCCCTTCGGCATCATGATCGCCATCAGCTTCTATCACCGGGTGCAGGGCGGCTTTTACGAGCCTGCCTTCGAGTTCGCCAATTACCAGCGCTTTCTCACCGCCTTCTTCGGTGGCGTGCTCGGCTTCTCGCTCGGGCTGTCCGGGCTGGTCGCCGCGATCTGCGTCGTCCTGGCCTTTCCCTTTACCTGGATCCTGGTGCGCCAGCGCCGCGGCGTGCAGGTCGTCTGGCTCGTCTTCCTGCTGTCGGTGCTCTCGCTCTCCGAAGTGATCATCGGCTTTGCCTGGTCGACCCTGTTCTCGCGCACCGCCGGCATCACCAACCTGCTGGTCGCGGTGGGCGCGATGGAGAAGGCGGTCTCGCTTTCGCCTTCCTTCGGCGCGGTGCTGACCGGCATGGTCTATCAAGCCTTTCCCTATACGGTGCTCGTGCGCTACCCCGCCCTGTCGCGCCTCGACCCCACGCTGGTCGAGGCCGCGCGCACGCTCGGCGCCTCGCCCTTGCGGGCCTTCTTCAATGTCGTCGTGCCGGGCCTGCGCAA
>JAQVKV010000254.1 GCA_028694545.1 Zavarzinia sp.
GGGGGAGACCGTGCCACTCACCGTCGCGGCCGACGCCAGGGTTACCCTGCGCCGGGTCGACCGGGCGCGCATGGAAGTGAAGGTGATTTACGATGGGCCGGTCCCGGCGCCGATCGCCGCCGGCGACCCCGTTGCACAGCTCGAGATTTCCGCCCCCGACATGCCGGTGATCCACCTGCCGCTGGTTGCCGCCGGCGCGGTGGAACGCCAGGGCGTGTTCGGGCGCATCTTCACCTCGCTGCGCTACCTGATCTCGGGCGAGGCTGGCTGACCGCATGGCCGAGGCGGGCGGCAAGGGCCATTTCATTGTCCTCGAAGGCGGCGAGGGGGCGGGCAAGACCGGCGCCATCGCCTTTCTCGCGGCCGAACTGGGCGCGCGGGGCCACAGGGTGACGGTCACGCGGGAGCCCGGCGGCACGCCCGAGGGGCGTGCGCTCCGCCATCTCCTGCTGTCGGAGAGCGGGAACGACTGGGCGCCCATGGCCGAGTTGCTGCTCATGGTGGCCGATAGGGTCCAGCATGTGGAACGGGTGGTGAAGCCGGCGCTGACCCGGGGTGAGGTGGTGATTAGTGACCGCTATGTCGGCTCCACCATCGCCTATCAGGGCGGTGGGCGCGGCATCGACGCCGCCCTCATCCTCGATCTTCATGCCCGCCTGCTGGACGATTTCTGGCCCGACCTCACCCTTGTCCTCGACGTGCCGCCGGAAGTGGGGCTGGCGCGCAGCCGCGCGCGGCTGGCGCAAGGGGCGGTGGACGAGGGCCGCTTCGAGGGGCTCGACCTCGATTTCCATCGCCGTGTGCGGCAATCCTTCCTCGATCAGGCGGCCCGCGCCGAGCGTTTCGCCCGGGTAATCGATGCCGGCCGCGCGGTCGAGGACGTGCAAGGCGATGCGCTTGCCGCCGTGCTCGACCGGCTGGGCTGAGCCATGGCCAAGGCCGAGACGCCGGAAACCGCCGCATTCTCGCCCCGCACCACCGCTGATCTGATCGGCCACGCGGAGGCAGAGACAGCCCTGCTCGACGCGCTGGCGGAAGGCAAGCTGCACCACGCGTGGCTGATCACGGGGCCGCGCGGTATCGGCAAGGCAACGCTGGCCTATCGTTTCGCGCGCCATCTCTTCGCCCATGGCCTCGATGCCGGCGCCGCCGACATGTTTGGCGGTGCCCCGGCCAGCCTCGCCATGGATGCGGAAGACCCGCTGTTCAAGCGCGTGGCGGCGGGCGGCCATCCCGACCTCATGGTCCTCGAGCGGGAGGAGAACCCGCGTACCAAGGTGCTGCGCGACGAGATCGTGATCGATCAGGTGCGTGAACTCTCGGGCTTTTTCGCCATGACACCGGCCGAGGGCGGTTTCCGCGTCGCGATCATCGACGCGATCGACGAGATGAACCGCAACGCGGCCAATGCGCTGCTCAAGCTGCTGGAGGAACCACCGTCGCGCAGCGTCCTCCTCCTCGTCGCCCATGCGCCGGGGCGTCTGCTGCCCACCATCCGCTCGCGCTGCCGCCGGCTCGCCCTGCGACCGCTGCCGGAGGCGGATGTGGCGGCGATCCTGACCCGGCACGCCCCGAACACCCCGGTGGAAGAAGTGCGCGGCCTGTGCCGCCTGGCGGACGGCAGCCCGGGGCGGGCGCTGGCGCTGGCGGCGGCGGGCGGGCTGCGCCACTACAAGGCCATCGCCGACCTGCTGTCCCCGCTCGCGAAACGCCAGGGGCTTGACCTCAAGGCGGTGAACGCGCTCGCCGACAAGTTCAGCGGGCGCGAGGGCGGCGACCTGTTCCGCCTGACCTTCGAGCTGATCGGCCTTTACCTCGTCCGCATGGTACGTCTTGCCGCCACCGGCTCGATCGACGAAGCCATGATGGGCGAGGGGGCGGGCATGCGGGCCCTTGCGGGTGCGGCGCGGCTTGAACGCTGGGGCGAGGTATGGGAGAAGATCAACGCCTTGGCCGCGCGTGCCGAGGCGGTCAATCTCGACCGCAGGCAGGTTCTCGTCGCGGCGCTCGGCACGATCGAACGCTGCGCCCGGTCCCACGTTCCCTGAATTCGGACCGGTAGGGCTGCGCTGCGGTCTTCTGGAGTATCGAATGGCCTCGACCGAACCGTTCTACATCACGACGGCGATTTCCTATCCGAACGGCGTGCCGCACATCGGCCACGCCTATGAGGCGATCGCGACCGATGCACTCGCCCGTTTCGCGCGCCTCGACGGCCGCCCGGTCTATTTCCTGACCGGCACGGACGAGCACGGCCAGAAGATGCTGCAGACGGCGCGGCGCGAAGGGCTTTCCACGCAGGAGCTGGCGGACCGTAATTCGGACCGCTTCCAGGCCATGGTCCGGACGCTTGGTTGCTCCAACGACGATTTCATCCGGACGAGCCAGAAGCGCCATCACGAAAGCGTGCAGGAAGTCTGGCGTCGCATGGCGGCGGCAGGTGACATCTACAAGAATGTCTATGCCGGCTGGTATTCGGTGCGTGACGAAGCCTATTACGCCGAGGACGAGACCGAGGTCCGCCCGGACGGCGTGCGCTATGGCCCGCAGGGCACCCCGGTCGAATGGGTGGAGGAAGAAAGCTATTTCTTCCGCCTGTCGAAGTATCAGGAGCCGCTGCTCGCCCATTACGAGGCGAACCCCGATTTCATCGGCCCGAACGAGCGCCGCAACGAGGTGGTGAGCTTCGTGAAGCGGGGTCTCAAGGACCTCTCCGTCTCGCGCACCACCTTCGACTGGGGCATTCCCGTGCCCGGCGACGAGAAGCACGTGATGTATGTCTGGGTCGACGCGCTCACCAATTACATCACCGGCGTCGGCTTTCCGGATGAGGCCTCGGACCTGTGGAAATTCTGGCCGGCGAACCTGCATGTCATCGGCAAGGACATCGTCCGCTTCCACGCGGTCTATTGGCCCGCCTTCCTGATGTCGGCCGGCATCGCCCTGCCGAAGCGCGTCTTCGCCCACGGTTTCCTGTTCAACAGGGGCGAGAAGATGTCGAAGTCGGTCGGCAATGTGATCGATCCCTTCTCGCTGGTCGAAGCCTATGGCCTCGATCAGGTGCGCTATTTCTTCCTGCGCGAAGTGCCCTTCGGCCAGGACGGCAACTACAGCCACGAGGCGATCGTCAACCGGGTGAACGCCGATCTCGCCAACGACCTCGGCAATCTGGCGCAACGCTCCCTGTCCATGATCGCGAAGAACGTGGGCGGCGTGGTACCGGTCTGCGGCGAGCTTTCGGACAATGACAAGGCGATCCTCGGCCAGGCGGACGGGCTGCTCGACGTGGCGCGGGCGGCGATGGCGCGGCAGGAAATCCATGCGGCGCTTGGCGCCGTCTGGGCCTGTGTCGCCGATGCCAACCGCTATTTCGCGGGCGAGGCGCCATGGGGCCTGAAGAAGACCGATCCGGCAAAGATGGAAACCGTGCTCTATGTCACGGCCGAGGTGATCCGCCAGATCGCCATCCTGGCCCAGCCGGTCATGCCCGCGTCCTGCGCCCGTCTGCTCGACCAGCTGGCGGTGCCCGAGGGCGCGCGGGATTTCGCCGCGCTGGGGGCCGCCGGTCGGCTTGTGTCCGGCACGGTGCTGCCGGCGCCGCAGGGCGTGTTCCCCCGCTATGTGGAGCGGGAAGAAGCGTAAGGAGTATCCGATGCTCATCGACAGCCATTGCCATCTCGATTTCCCGAACTTCGCCGAGGATCTCGACGCGGTGGTGGCGCGCGCGCGACAGGCGGGGGTCGGCGCCATGCTGACCATCGGCACGACGCTGGCGAAATCGGCGCAGGTGATCGCGGTTGCCGAGCGCTTTGCCAACATCTGGGCCTCGGTCGGCATCCATCCGCACGAGGCCGAGGCCGAGCCGGACGTCCAGGCCCGCACCCTGATCGAGATGAGCCGCCATCCCAAGGTGATCGGCATCGGCGAAACCGGGCTCGACTATTTCTACGAGCACGCGCCGCGCGACGCGCAGAAGGCCAATTTTCGCGCCCATATCCAGGCCGCGCGCGAGACCGGCCTGCCCATCATCATCCACACCCGCGAGGCGGATGCCGACACGGCGGAAATCCTGCGCGACGAGATGGCGAAAGGGGCCTTCCCGGGCCTGATCCATTGCTTCACCTCGAGCGCGGAACTGGCCGATGTCGCCCTGGACCTCGGCCTGACGATCTCGTTCTCGGGCATCATCACCTTCAAGAACGCGGCGAACCTGCGCGAGATCGCGGCGCGCGTGCCGGCGGACCGCCTGCTGGTCGAGACGGATGCGCCCTATCTGGCGCCCGTGCCGCACCGGGGCAAGCGCAACGAGCCCGCCTTCGTCGCCGATACCGCCAGGGTGGTGGCCGAGGCGCGGGGCGAAAGCGTGGCCGATCTGGCCGAGCGGACCACGGCCAATTTCACCCGCCTGTTCGCCAAGGCGAATGTTCCGGCCGCTCTGGCGGCGGCCTGAGGGCGGGGCCATGCGCGTCACGGTCATGGGGTGTGGCACCTCGGGCGGGGTGCCGTCGATCACCGGCAATTGGGGCGTATGCGACCCGGCCAACCCGAAGAACCGGCGCCGCCGCGTTTCCATTCTGGTGGAGCAGGGATCAACCAGCCTCGTCGTCGATGTCTCCCCTGATTTTCGCGAGCAATGCATCTCGGCCGGGGTGCAGCGGCTCGATGCCGTCTTGCTGACCCACGATCATGCGGACCATTGCCACGGGATCGACGATCTGCGCGGCATTGCCGGGGTGATGCGCAAGCGCGTGCCGGTCCATGCCGACGAACGGACCTTGGGCACCTTGCTGCGGCGCTTCTCCTATGTTTTCGAGGGCAAGGGCGGCTATCCGGCAATCTGCGATCCCATCACCATCGACGATGATTTCACCGTGGGCGAGATCGCGGTAAAGCCCTTTCGCCAGATCCATGGCGACATCGAGTCCCTCGGTTTCCGTTTCGGCCCGATCGCCTATTCGACCGATCTCAACGAATTGCCGGAAGAAGGCTTCGCCGCCCTCGAGGGGGTGGAGGTGTGGATCGTCGACGCCCTGCGCCGGACCCCGCATCCGAGCCATGCCCATCTCGAAAAGACATTGCGCTGGATCGAGCGCGTAAAGC
>JAQVKV010000255.1 GCA_028694545.1 Zavarzinia sp.
CCGCACCGGGCCCATCACCCTCACCGGCCACGACACGCCACTCGAAGTCCGTACCGGGCCCATCAGCCTCACCGGCCACGACACGCCACTCGAAGTCCGTACCGGGCCCATCAGCCTGATTGGCCACAAGGATGAGGGAGTGCTCCCCGTTACGCCGCCGTCGATCGAGGCGAAACCGGCGGCATCACCGCCCGCCGGCCCCGACACAGTCACGGAGCTGAAGCTGAAATCGGTTCGCCTGATGCGCGTGGTTCCACTGGCGGGCGGGGGCGACGTCAATCCCTTCTCGGTTCACGATGTCGAGACCCTGATCAGCCCCCGTCCTCTCGTCCTCGCGGACGGCGGCGGCGCGGGCCCGGTCGATCCGGGAACCGACCCCGGCAACGGCTCTGGCTCGGGATCGGGATCGGGCGGCGCCGTCTGCCTGACGCCGATCACCAGGGTCATCCCGGCCAACGATGCCTATTCCCTGGTGGTCGATCCGACGACGGGAAGCTGCGGCTTCACCCAGTTCCCGACCTTCGCCGTGGCGCAATTCTCCGATTGCTACGGCGGTCTCTGCGTCGACGGCTTCGCGCCCTGGAGCATCGCGCCGTCCGGCCTGCTGATCGCCTTCAACCGCGTGACCTTCACCATCGCGAATGGTGCCGACCGCTTCACCTTCACCGCTTCCGTCTGGGGCACGGATCCGATGCCGGACGGCAGCGTGATCGGCTCGCGCACCTCGGGCGGGGAAAGGGCGGATGGCGAATACGTCGACAAGGCCCTGGTCATCGAATCCTTCACTCGCACCGGTGCCCAGGGCGCCATCAACACTTCAACGGAAGGGACGATCAATGACACGCCCATCACGCCGCTTTTCGGCGCTGGCAGCCGCTAGCCTCGTCGCCGCCCTGCCCGCTTTCGGCCCGGTTCAGGCCAAGGCGGCGGATGCGGTCGGCACCAATACGATCACGATGATCGTACCGTTTTCGGCCACGGGGCTTCAGGGCTTCACCTCGGTCAGCGTCCTTTGCTACGTGTTGTTGCCGGGCTCGGGTACCCAGGTCGGCAGCGCCCGCAGTGCCTCTATTCCCGTCGGTCCTGACGGCTCCGTGGCCCCGACCGAACTGCGGCTGCCGATCGAGCAGATCGCCGGCAAGCCGGAGATCGCCGGGGCGGATCGCTATTCTTGTGGCGCTCTGGGCAGCTACAACGGCGGCGGCGGGCGGGGCTTCAGCGTCGGCGCCCGTGACGGTGCCGATCCCCTCAAGCTGAAGCATGGCCCCGTCGCAGTCGGGGGCACCTTGCGGTGAAAGCCGGCGGATTCCGCGTTCTCGTCCCGGCCGTGCTGATCGCGGCCGGCGCCCTGCTGGCCACCGCCCTGCCCTGGCAGGGCGCGGATGCCCAGGGCTTCCGCGAGATCCGGCGCATTCCGGCGCCCCAGCGGCCGTCGGCCGCGCCGCCGGCGCCGGAGGGCGCCAGGCTGCTGGCGGAGCCCGTGGCGATCGATCCCAAGGTGGTCGAGGCGGCGGCGCGCAAGGTGCTGGCGTCGTGGAACCAGGGCGATCTCGGAGAATATCTGGCGGAGGATTTCCAGAACCGGGAACGGCTGCTGGATTCGATCGCCGGCGATGTTCCGCGCGATGCCGTGATCCGCGTCCTCGCCATCCGCAACGTGAAGACCTTCGATCAATACGCGAGGCGCACTGCCGACGGGAACGAGATCGTCACCCACGCCTCCGCCCAGATCGACACCCAGGTCGAATACGAGGACCCGAAGGCCGGGCTGCGGCGCCTGCGGGGCAGCGGCGAATACATGTTCGAACTGGTCTTCACGCCATAGGGCCCGACGGGGAGAGGGCCACAGGGGCAAGACGACAGGGGCAAGGCGGCGGGGCCGCCGGTCGGTTGAGATTTGGTAATTTCGGGGGACGGCATGGGGCACAGGAACGGCAGGCGGATGGCACGGGGAGCAGCCTTGTCGGCGGCCTGCCTCATCGCGGGCACCGGTGCCGGCGCGCGGGCCGAGGATCTCGTCGATCTTTCCGCCTGGAACCTCTACGGCTCGCTTTCGGGCCGCAGCGAATGGTTCGTCGTCACGGGCGACAAGAGCCGCAGCCCCTATTTCGATCGCGACCAGCAGGGCTTCGTCGAATTCGACGGCGGCTTCGAGCGCGCGTTCGGCGACTTTGAAAGCCTGTCCGGCTATGCGCGCGGCGTCCTCAGCGCCTCGTCCTACCGCACGCTGGAGCCCGGCTTCACCCTCGAGGGTGCGCGCCTGATCTGGCAGAAGGGCGACGGCGTCTTGCCTTTCCGGCTGGAGACCGGCGACATCTTCGCCTTCACCTCGACACGGACCGCGCTGGTCGGCCTGCGCGGCTTCGCGCTCGAACTGCAGCCTGATCTCGGCACGCCGGAAAGGGCTCTCTCCATCCTCGCCTTTGCCGGGGTGAGTGCGACCGATTACGACGCGCTGACCCTGGACGACGGCTTCTTCGCCGGTACCTCCTTCCTGTTTTCGGACGAGACGGACGGGGTGGTGACGGCCAACGCCGTCTATCACCGGCGCGGCGCCGATGCCGCCGCCGGCCTTGCCCGGGATATCGACCAGACAGTGGCGAGTGTGGGCTTCACGCGGAATTTCCGTCTTTTCGATCACCATATCGATCTCTTCGGCGAGGCCGCCCATTTCGCCGGCGACGACGTATCGGGCCAGCGCCGCAACCGCTCCGACGGTGGCTGGTACGGCGAATTGCAGGGGCGGAACCGCGACGGTCTCTTCTACGGCATTTCCTACCAGCGCTACGGCAACGACTACCGCCCGGCGGCGGCGGCCGTGATCGCCGATCATCAGGCGCTGGAAAGTCGTATCGGCTGGCGCTTCGACGGCGGCCTGACCGTGCGGGGACGCTATCTCGACTATGACGACGGCGTCGCCACCACGAACCCCCTGAACACGAAGACCTATGGCATCGGCCTGAGCGGCCCCCTTGCCCGCGACGCCTGGCCCGGTCTGAGCGCCACCCTCGACCTGTTCCACACGCGGATCGAGGACGAGGCCGGCACGCGCGACCGCGACACGGATTCATTCAGCGCCTCGGTCACGGCGCCCTTCGACAACGGCTGGTCGGGCCGCTTCGGCCTGCGCGTGCAGGACGTCGAAACCCGCGCCCCGACCACAAGCCATTTCATCTCCCGCCAGGCTGATGCCGGTATCACCATCCCGTGGACGCTGGGTGATGTCGCGGGTTCCGTCACACCGGGTGCCGTGATGCGCCTGATCGATGGAGCGGGATCGGACAGCACGGAATATGGTCCCAGGCTGGCCCTGTCAGCCTATGGCGGGCCCCATGCGGTCGACCTCTCCCTGTCCACCTATGTCTACGACCGCCAGGAGGCGGGAACCGAAGATCTCCTCGCCCTGCAGGCTTCCGCCTCCTATGCCTATAGCTGGGAGCGCCATCGTCTCGGCTTCGACATTTCCTATGACGGGCGCGACCCGGCGACCACCGAACGGACGGATACGCTGCGCATCGGCATCTTCTATTCCGTCGCCTTCCAGGCCGCCGGCCAGGGCTACGCGGCGGTGGGCGAGGTCGGCGATCTCGCGGCGGCGGGCGACATCGCGCTCGATTTCGCCGCGCTGTCGACGCGCGCGTCGGTCGACGACCTGCGCCGCCGGCTGGCCGAGGCGGGCTTCGGCACCGGTGCCCGGGTGGGCACGCTCCACGTCTATGACGCGCGCCTGTTCGAGAATGTCGACAACCTGCAACGTTTCGCCCTGGTCGAGCGCGATGGCGCGGTCGATCGTCTGGTCGCCGTGGTCGAACTGGTCGATCCCGCCAGCGCGACCGAGGCCGGCCGCCTGTTCCAGCGCATCGAGCAGGATCTGGCGCGGCGCTACGGCCCGCCCACGGACGCGGTCGACGAGGGCCAGTTCACGGGCGGCGATTTCCAGGCCATGGTGGCCGACGGCACGATCGCCCGGGTCCGCGAATGGCAATTTGCCGACGGCGTGCTGCGCCTCGGCATTCCGCAACGGATGGACGGCAGGGCCCGGATCGAGCTGCAGTTCGGTGCCACCATGCCGCCGATCCGCTTCAAGCGCTGGAGCGTCGAAACCCTGCAATAACCCGATGGATGACAGCCGCCATGACCCGCAAGCGCCGCCTGTTCGATCGCCTTGCGCTCGCCGGGGCGCCTCGGGCTGACCAGCCTGCTGCTGGACGTGCCGGAAACCGGGGGCACTTCACGGGAGATTTCATGACGGGCCTTGCATGTTGCCCCTTGCCGCTGGTCGGGAGGGCGTGAAGGGCATCGACAACGCCATTGTACTGCCAGCATTTCCCGGCTTCTGACACCGGCACCTGACCTGCGGATGCCCTGCCCCGGCGAGGCAATAGTCATTTTTGATATGATCGTCGCCAATGGACAACCAGGAGGAATTACATAGAGTGGAATGGATAAATTCCGCTGACTGGATCCAGCCTCGATGAAGTTCTTTTCCGGAATATTTCTGGCTTTCGCGCTCCTATTGGGCGTTCCCGCGTCGGCGGACAATGTTCCGCTCAAACAGCCGGGGCATTGGGCACATGAATATACCGGCCGCCGGGCTGATCCGGCGATCGTGTTCGGCACGTTGCCCAACGGTCTGCGCTACGCGATCAAGCACCACGAAACCCCCTCCAACGGTGTCGCCATGCGCCTGCGGATCGGTTCCGGCTCGATGCAGGAGCGGGACGACGAACAGGGGCTGGCCCATTTTCTGGAGCACATGGCCTTTCGTGGCAGCGCCAATATTCCGGACGGCGACATGACCCCTATGCTGGAGCGCCAGGGGCTGACCCCGGGGGCGGACAGCAATGCCTTCACCATGCAGGAACAGACGGTCTATACCTTCACCTTCCCGAAGGCGGACGCCACGGCGATCGACACCGGCTTCGCCATCTTCCGGGAGATCGGCGAACGGCTGACCCTGACGCCGGAGGCCGTCGATGCGGAACGCGGCGTGATCCTTTCCGAGGAGCGCCTGCGCGACGAGGCCGACTACCGGGTGTTCCGCGCCAGTCTGGACAATGCGCTGGCCGGCACGCGCGCCGTTTCCCGCTGGCC
>JAQVKV010000256.1 GCA_028694545.1 Zavarzinia sp.
GCGACCATGAACGATCCCATCGCCATCGAGATCGTCTCCGACGCCGTCTGCCCCTGGTGCTGGATCGGCAAGCGCCGGCTCGACCGCGCGCTCGCCGCCCTGCCCCACCTCGCCGTCGAGCGGGTCTGGCGCCCCTTCATGCTGAACCCGGAGATGCCGGCGGAAGGCATGCCGCGCGACACTTATCTGGCGGCGAAATTTGGCGCGGAGAAACTCGCCCGTCTCTATGATCCGCTGATCGAGATCGGCAAGGCGGAAGCGATCCCCTTCGATTTCGCCGCGATCACCACCATGCCGTCGAGCCTGAACGCCCATCGCCTCATGCGCTGGGCGCGCAGCGCGGGCGTGCAGCCCGAGGTCGTCGAAATCCTGTTCCGCCGCTATTTCGCCGAAGGTCAGAACATCGGCGAGGCCGGGGTCCTGCTCGCCGCCGCCGAGGAGGCGGGCATGGACATGGAGATCGTCACCGAACTGCTGGCCAGCGACGCCGACGCGGACCTCGTCCGCCGGGAAGACACGCTGGCCCGCCAGATCGGCGTCTCGGGCGTGCCGACCTTCGTCATCCAGGGCAAATGGGCGCTGGTCGGCGCCCAGCCGGCGGAACATTGGGTCGACGTGCTGACCCGCGTGGCCGCCGGCGCGGATCTTGCGGCGGGGTGATGAAAGCAACTTAACCGGCATCATTGTTCGAGAAAATAGCCCTGGGTTGGCAATCGCTTCCATTTGTTCCATCTTTGTTCTCGTCCATTGACGGTGGGAGAGAGACATGGATCCCCGATGGAACCGGGCGGCCAACGCAGTCGAGGCAGCGCTCCTGCGCTTTCGCGGCGCCGTCATCAATGCCTCCACCGCGTGTCGATGCGGGCATGACGGAAAAGCCAATTTCAATCCCGCACAACCCCGCGACGAATTCGGTCGCTGGACCGATGGCGGGTCGGGCTGGTCGGATTCCCATCGACCGCCACGACACGAAATCGGGCTTCCGGCGGACTGCATGGAGGAAATCGACGCGGCGGCGTTGGCTTGCGCCAAGTTTCTGACTTGGGCACACGACATGACCCCAGGACTGCGTGGCAGAGGGTTTCGTAGCTGCATGCAAGGACAAATCAGTGAACGATGCGGAGGGAGTGCCGTCGTCAGGCGCAGAGGTCAACTTCTGGTCGTGAGCTCCAAGGACAGTGATATGCCGCCTTCACTCCCCCTTTCTGTCGTTCCTGAACTTGACCGTGCCCTGAAGAATCTGGGCACCCTGCAAGATCTGGCATATGCACAGGCTGCCTGCGATAACTACTGCCAACGCAACCCCGATGAACCCGAGGGTTTTGACGCGCGTCGCTATCTTCACATGAGGGCGGGCCGATTGACGGCGGCTCTGGCGGACGCAAATGAAGTCATCCGGCTTCGCAAGCCCCCGCATCCCGGCGACTTCATGGGGCGGGCTGACATCCTGGCGAAACTTGGACGTTGGCGCGAGGCCATCGCCGATTTTCACCGCGTGAACGAGTTCGACCCCACGGGCTGGTTCGAGGCCTATCCGGCGCTTCGGCGCGCCGAATGTCACCTGATGCTGGGTGACCTCGCGGCGGCGGAGGCCGAATGCGACCGGATCGCAGATGATTACACCTTCCCCGGATTCATGGGGAAACTGGCCGGCTCGAAATTCGATGTTCTGGACCGGATCGCGGCGATCCGTTCGGGGCGGTAACTCCCGCCTACCCCTCGAACAGTCCCCGCAGGTGCTCGTTCAGGAACAGGCCGGTGGGATCGAGGCGGCGGCGCAGGTCGCGGTAGCGATCCCATTCGGGATAGAGGCGGGCGCAGTCGGCCGCCGTCAGATTGTGCAGCTTGCCCCAGTGGGGGCGGCCCTTGTGGTTGGCGAAGATCGCCTCCATCGCCGCGAAATAGGGGCGGAAATCCTCGTGGGCGAAGCGGTGCACGGAGATCGTCGCGCTGTCCCGGCCATGGAACGGGCTGAGCCAGATGTCGTCCTTCGCGACGAGGCGGTATTCGATCGGGAAATAGACCCTCGTGCCGGTCTTGCGGAACCAGTCCCTGATCTCGGCGATACAGTCGAGACCCTGTTCCGCCGGCACCGCATATTCCATCTCGTTGAAGCGGACCAGCCGGGGCGAGGGAAAGATCCGCTCCGCCTGATCGACATGGGCTCCGCCCCCGCCCACCGCCGCCGAAAGGCGCGACAGGGGCCCGGTCAACCCGGGGGCGAGACGCGACAGGTTGCCCATGGCCCAGATCGCGCCGTTCTCCAGCACCATGCTCTTCACCGGACGCAGGTAGCGGCCGAGGCCGGGGGCAGCGTCGGTGCGGTCCAGGGTCTTGAAGACGACGCTGTCCGCCATGGGGAACCAGAAGAATTCCGCATGGTCATGCGCTTCCGCCAGCGTCGGGAATTCCTTCAGGATGCGGTCGAGCGGGCGGACCACGCTTTCCTCGCGCAGGCTGTAGGCCGGGCGGCAATCGAGGGTCAGGGTCGAGAAGACGCCGAGCGTGCCGAAGGAGACCCGGGCCGCCTGGAACAGCTCCGGCTCCCGCGCGGCATCCGCCTCGATCACGTCACCGCAAGCCGTCACCAGCCGGAAGGCCGTGACCTGGGACGACAGGCAACCCAACCCCCGACCGGTGCCGTGGGTCCCGGTGCCGACCGCGCCCGCGATCGCCTGGGCGTCGATGTCGCCCTGATTGGCGAGATTGAGGCCATGGGCCCGCAGCAGGGGCCCGAGGGTCCGGATGGTGGTGCCCGCCCGGACCGTCGCCTTCGGCCCGTCGACGGCGACGATACCGGCATGGTTGCGCAGGCTGAGCTGCGCGCCGTCGGTCACGCACAGCGGCGTGAAGGAATGGCCGGAACCGACCACCCGCAGCGCCAGCCCGCGCGCCCGCGCCTCGCGTACGGCGGCGGTGATGCCCGTTTCCTCCGCCGGGGTATAGACCGTGGCGGGATGGGCCCGTTGCAGGCCCGACCAGTTGCGCCAATCCATGACTAGCCCTTGCGTGACGACGAAAGCCGGGTAAAGAGCAGCACGCCGAACAGCACCGCCATGACCAGCGGCCCGCCCACACCGACGACAGGGGTGACCCCGCCCATCGGCAGGAACGCCCCGATCAGGGTGAAAGCCCCCGAGGCCTGCAGGATCGCGGGCACAAGGCCATAGAGCACGAGAAGATAGATCAGGGCCGCCGCATGGCCCCGGCGCCCGTTGGCGCCCAGCACGACATAATAGACCAGGGCCATGTCGCGCAGCAGGAACAGGAACACGGACAGGAACTGGAGACCGACACCCCAGCCCGGCGGCCCCTGCACCGCGCCGACGATGCCGACCAGCACGACCAGCGGCAGCCCGGCCACCGCACAGGGCAGGTCGGCCAGGAAACCCGCGACATCGCCCCGGCGGAAGCGCTCGATCAGCCGGCGCAGGAGGACGATGCTCTTCGGCTCCAACATGGCGGCAACCCAGGTCGCGAGCACGACGAGGTGATAGGTCACCGCGCCCTCGAACACCCAGCCGAGCCCGGGGAAGGAGCCGGAGGCCACGCCCCCGGTGAAGACGGTGATGAAGACCAGGAAGGCGAGGAAGGCGAGCGGCCAGTTGCGATAGCGGAAATCCGCCCGCATCAGGCGCCAGCAGCCGACCCAGGCCCATAAGGTCATCAGGGCGGTGAGGAAGAAGGCGAAGCCATAGGCGGCAAAATCGATGCCGTACCACGAGACCGTGGCCTTCACGAAATCATAGGCGGGTGCAAGCTGTATCGAGGTGATGATGCCGACGACCTGCGCCAACAGCACCTGAAAGCGCCGCACCACCGATTGCAGGCGCAATTGCACCAGCGCGAACCACAGCGCCACCGCCTGCGCGAACAGCCCGGTGACCAGCAGGCGCAGGGGGGCCCAGGCATCCCCGGCCAGCCCGCCCGCCACCGCGACCGCCGCGATGCACATGAGGCCGCCCGTCCAGGCATAGGCGGTGGCGCCGAACAGCTTGCCCACCACCATGGCGCCGGGCCCCGTCCCCGAGAGACGCTGGCCATCCCATGTCTTGCCCTGGACTTCCGAGACGATGCCGTCCGCCGCCAGCCGCGTGCCCCAGAGCACGAGCACTGCCCAGCCCGCCGCCTGCGCGACGCCGGCGACACCCGCCCACTCGTCCCACAGCCAGCCGAGCGAGAACAGCAGCCCCATGACGAGCGGCATGACGATGAGACGCGTCGCCGAAAATTCGAGCCAGAAATTGCGCCGCAGTTCGGGATTGAGGACACTCATGGCCGCGCCGCCTTCAGCTTCTCGATGTAACGGTCCTGCAGGCTCGAATGGTCCTCGGCGAAAGCGATCACGGGCAGCCCCTCGTTCACCAGATATTCGAGCAGTTTCGCCTGCTGTGACGGGGAGCCCGCGAATTCGAAGCGGGCCTGGCGCCGGTCGGCCGCCACCATGACGTCGCCGACCGCAAGGCCGATCGGCGGCGACGACAGCACGTCGTCGAGCGCATCCGCCGCCTCGGCGAGGACAACGCGCAGGCGTACCTGCCTTCCTGCCGCCGCCGGCACATGAGCGCCGCCGATCGGCGCGTGATCGACGATTCGACCCCGGTCGACGATCAGCATGTGGCTGGAATAATCCTCGAGTTCCGAGAGGATGTGGGACGAGACGACGATCGTCATGCCCTCCGCCCGCAGGCCGAGGATGAGTTCGGCAAGGCTGGCGCGGGCTTCCGGATCAAGCCCCGAGGCCGGCTCGTCCATCAGCAATATGCGCGGCTTGTGGATGATCGCCTGGGCGATGGCGAGGCGCTGACGCAGGCCCCGCGACAGGCTGCCCGCCCGCTCGCCCAGCCGGTCGTCGAGACCGAGGCGCGCCGCCGTTGCCCGCGCCACATCCGCGCCATCACCATCCACGCCATGGGCCGCCGCCCAGTAGCGCAGGCACTGCATGACGCTGAGATCGTCATAGAGGCCGAAGAATTCGTCGAGAAAGCCGAGCAGGCGGCGTGCCTTTCGCGGTTCTTCCGCGACATCGATACCGTCCAGCCGCACCCGCCCGGCATAGGGCAGTTCGAGA
>JAQVKV010000257.1 GCA_028694545.1 Zavarzinia sp.
CCATCGCCCATCTCGAGGAGGTGGACGGCATCCTGGTGCCGGGCGGCTTCGGCTATCGCGGGGTCGAGGGCAAGATCGCGGCGGCGAATTTCGCCCGCAATCACCGCGTGCCCTATTTCGGCATCTGCTTCGGCATGCAGATCGCCGTGATCGAGGCGGCGCGCAACCTCGCCGGGCTGTCCCATGCCTCGTCGACCGAATTCGGCCCGACCGACGAGCCCGTCGTCGGCCTGATGACCGAATGGGTGCGCGGCAACGAGAAGGAAACACGCTCGAAGGACGGCGATCTTGGCGGCACCATGCGCCTCGGCGCCTATGACGCCCGCCTGAAGCCCGGCAGCCGCGTCGCCGAAATCTACGGCACCACCGAGATCAGCGAGCGCCACCGCCATCGCTACGAAGTGAACATCAACTATGTGCCGCAGCTCGAGGCCCATGGTCTGGTCTTCTCGGGTCTCTCGCCCGACGGCGAATTGCCGGAAATCGTGGAAATCCCGGACCATCCCTGGTTCATCGGCGTGCAGTTCCATCCGGAACTGAAGTCGAAACCCTTCGATCCGCACCCGCTGTTCGCCAGCTTCATCAAGGCCGCCCTCGACCAGTCCCGTCTGGTCTGAACCGTCAGGAGAAGGCAGATGACCGCGCCGCGCCACGTCACCGTTGGCAATCTTTCGATCGGCAACGATCTGCCCTTCACCCTGATCGCCGGGCCCTGTGCCATGGAGGGGCGGGAGCACGCCCTTGAAATGGCGTCGGCACTGAAGGAAATCTGCGGCCGCCTCGGCCTCGGACTGATCTACAAGTCGAGCTTCGACAAGGCGAACCGGACCTCGGTAAAGTCGAACCGGGGCATCGGCCTCGACGCGGCGCTCGCGATCTTCGCCGAGGTGAAGGAGACGCTGGGCCTGCCGGTGATCACCGACGTCCATCTGCCCGACCAATGCGCCCCCGTCGCCGAAGTGGTGGACGTGCTGCAGATCCCGGCCTTCCTGTGCCGCCAGACCGATCTTCTCATCGCCGCCGGCGAGACCGGCAAGGCAGTCAACGTGAAGAAAGGGCAGTTCCTGGCGCCTTGGGACATGAAGAATGTCGCCGCCAAGATCGAGTCGACCGGCAATCCCAACACCATGCTGTGCGAGCGTGGTGCCTCCTTCGGCTACAACACGCTGGTCTCCGACATGCGCTCGCTGCCGATCATGGCCGAGACCGGCTGCCCGGTGATCTTCGACGCGACCCATTCCGTGCAGCAGCCGGGCGGGCAGGGCACGACGTCCGGCGGTGACCGCCGCTTCGTCGCCCCCCTGGCGCGCGCCGCGATCGCGATCGGCGTCGCCGGCGTCTTCATGGAGACGCACGAGAAGCCCGACACCGCGCCCTCCGACGGCCCCAACATGGTGCCGCTCTCGAAGATCGAAGGCATCCTTTCCGGCCTCGTCGATCTCGATCGCCTGACCAAGGCCTATAACGCGCAACAGCAAGACTGATACTCGAGGAATTTGGAAACATGACCGGCATTGTCGATATTCACGCCCGCGAGATCCTGGACAGCCGCGGCAATCCGACCGTCGAAGTGGACGTCATCCTCGAATCCGGTGCCTTCGGCCGCGCCGCCGTACCCTCGGGCGCCTCGACCGGCGCTCATGAAGCGAACGAGAAGCGCGACGGTGGCACCCGCTACCTCGGCAAGGGCGTGCAGCAGGCGGTCGAAGCCGTGAACACGGAAATCTTCGATGCCCTCGTCGGTCAGGACGCGGAAGACCAGCTTTCCCTCGACGCCCAGATGATCGAGCTGGACGGCACCCCGAACAAGGCCCGCCTCGGCGCCAATGCGATCCTCGGCGTCTCCATGGCGCTGGCCAAGGCGGCGGCCGAAGAGCAGGGCGTGCCGCTCTATCGCTACATCGGCGGCCCGACCGCGCGCATCCTGCCGGTGCCGATGATGAACATCGTGAACGGCGGCGCCCATGCCGACAATCCGATCGACATCCAGGAATTCATGATCCAGCCGGTCGCCGCCGAGACGGTCGCCGACGCCGTGCGCATGGGCGCCGAGATCTTCCATCGCCTGAAGGCCGAGCTGAAGGCCGCCGGCCATGCCACCAACGTCGGTGACGAGGGTGGTTTCGCGCCGAACCTGAACGGCACCATCGCGGCCCTCGACTTCATCATGAAGGCGATCGAGAAGGCGGGCTACAAGCCGGGCGTGGACGTGACCCTGGCGCTCGACGCCGCATCGACCGAATTCTTCAAGAACGGCAAATACGACCTCGCGGGCGAGGGCAAGATCCTCGATCCGGCCGGCATGGTCGACTACTGGAAGGGCCTCGTCGGCGCCTATCCGATCGTCTCGATCGAGGACGGCATGGCGGAAGACGACTGGGAAGGCTGGGCGCTGCTGACCAGGGCGATCGGCGACAAGGTCCAGCTCGTCGGCGACGATCTCTTCGTCACCAATCCGAAGCGCCTCGCCGACGGTATCAAGGCCGGCACGGGCAATGCGATCCTCGTCAAGGTGAACCAGATCGGCACCCTGTCGGAAACGCTGGAAGCCGTCGATATGGCGCATCGCGCCGGCTACAAGGCCGTGATGTCGCACCGCTCGGGCGAGACGGAAGATTCGACCATCGCCGACCTCGCGGTCGCCACCAACTGCGGCCAGATCAAGACCGGCTCGCTGGCCCGCTCGGACCGCACCGCGAAGTACAACCAGCTCATCCGCATCGAGGAAGAACTGGGCTCCATCGCGCGCTATGCCGGCCGCTCGATCCTGAAGGCTTAAGCGCACGGGTTCTCGTCGCCCGGTTTTTGCCGGGACGACACGCGAAAGAAGAATGCAAATGAAACAAGCCGGGTCGCTGGGCCCGGCTTGTTCTTTTCGTAACATCCATTGTTGCCACGGCGCCGGGATCGTTCTTGACCGCCGAATCCGGCCGTGATTCACTGAGTCATGTCGATCGCCCAAGAAATACGCCGCCGATTCCGTCAGGCCGTCACCCCCACGGTGGCGATCTGCGTCACGGCCTATTTCGGCTATCACCTGGTGCAGGGCGATTACGGCCTTGTGTCGTGGCTGCGCCTCACCCATGAGATCGAGCAGACCAAGGCGGAACTCGACAGCGTGACGGCGGAGCGCGAGAAGCTGGACCGTCGTGTTTCCCTGCTGCGGCCCGAGAGCCTGGATCTCGACATGATCGAGGAACGCGCCCGCGTCATCCTCGGCTTCGCGCATCCAAGCGACGCGGTCATCCTCAATCCCACCCCCTGATTTCGGCAACTGACGGCTTGTCTTCCTGCCGCGCATGAAGGCGCCTTTTGCGGCGCACAATGTCATGCATTTTTGCATGTATTAGCCTTTAGGCACGTTGTCCGTCATGCAGAGGACATTATTGTCCCTGCCAATGGTTGCGTCGATCGCGACATTGACGGAGGAATCCATGGCCAAGGCAGGACAGAAGAAGCAGGCGGACGACGCGGTAACCGCGGGTCCGGGCCCCGAACTGATCGACTTTTATCGCGAGATGATGCTCATCCGCCGGTTCGAGGAAAAGGCCGGCCAGATGTACGGCATGGGCCTGATCGGCGGCTTCTGCCATCTCTACATCGGCCAGGAGGCGGTTGTCGTCGGCATGCAGGCGGCGCTTAAGGACGGCGACGCGGTCATCACCGGCTATCGCGACCATGGCCATATGCTCGCCGCCGGCCTCGACCCCAAGGGCGTGATGGCGGAACTGACCGGGCGCATCGGCGGCCTTTCCAAGGGGAAGGGCGGCTCGATGCACATGTTTTCCCGGGAAAAGAATTTCTTCGGCGGCCACGGCATCGTCGGCGCGCAGGTCCCGCTCGGCACCGGCGTCGCCTTCGCCATGAAGTACCGCAAGACCGACAATGTCTGCCTTGCCTATTTCGGTGACGGCGCGGCCAACCAGGGCCAGGTCTACGAGAGCTTCAACATGGCGGAGCTGTGGAGCCTGCCGGTCATCTATGTGATCGAGAACAATCAATACGCCATGGGCACGGCGGTCGCCCGCGCCTCGGCCCAGACCAAGCTGCACCGCCGGGGCGACAGCTTCAACATTCCCGGCAAGGAAGTGGACGGCATGGATGTGCTGGCCGTCCGCGAGGCCGGGATGGAAGCGGTGAAATGGGCGCGCGAGGGCAAGGGGCCCTATCTCCTCGAGATGAAGACCTACCGCTATCGCGGCCATTCCATGTCGGACCCCGCCAAATACCGCTCGAAGGAAGAGGTCCAGAAGATGCGGACCGAGCATGATCCGATCGATCACGCCCGCGCCCAGCTTCTCGAGGCCGGGCTGATCGACGAGGCAGGCCTGAAGGCGATCGACGCCGAGGTGAAGAAGATCGTCGCCGAAGCGGCGGACTTCGCGCAGACGAGCCCGGAGCCGGATCCGAGCGAACTCATGACCGACATCCTTCTCTAAGGCCGGGCAGACAGGGAACAGCACCATGGCTATCGACATCCTCATGCCCGCGCTTTCGCCGACCATGACCGAAGGCAAGCTGGCCAAATGGCTGGTGAAAGAGGGCGACACCGTGAAGTCCGGCGACGTCATCGCCGAAATCGAGACCGACAAGGCCACCATGGAAGTGGAAGCGGTCGATGAAGGCGTGATCGAGAAGATCCTGATCACCGAAGGCACCGACAATGTCGCGGTGAATACCGTCATCGCCCAGATCGCGGGCGAGGGGGATACGGCCGCGCCCGCGCCGGCACCTGCCCCCGTCGCGGCGGCGCCTGCGCCGGCCGCCGTGGCCGAGGCGCCCAAGGTCTATGCCGCCCCCGTCTCGGCCCCGCCGGAAAGCGACCTGCCGGACGGCCCGACCGTGACCATGACCGTGCGCGAGGCGCTGCGCGACGCCATGGCCGAGGAAATGCGCGCCGATCCGTCCGTCTTCGTCATGGGCGAGGAAGTGGCGCAATATCAGGGCGCCTACAAGGTGACCCAAGGCCTGCTCGATGAATTCGGGGCGGAGCGGGTGATCGATACGCCGATCACCGAATATGGCTTCGCCGGTCTCGGCGTCGGCGCCGCGTTCGCGGGCCTGAAGC
>JAQVKV010000258.1 GCA_028694545.1 Zavarzinia sp.
AACAATGCGCTCGCCGGCGAACTGGTGCTGACACCGGACGGCATCGGCGACCTGCTCTCGGCGCTGGGCGTCGGCTCGCCCAGCCCGGGTCTTGGCCAGGCGCTGAACGATTACGTGCCCCAGACCAACATCTTCGGCGGGACCGCGACCGTCCGTGTGAAATTCGCCGTGATCGAGGCGCCGCGTATCTCGGCCATCGGCAATCCGGAAGACGCGAAGAATGCCGCAGACCAGCGCCAGGGGCCGGGCGCCATCTATGTCCGAACGGCGCAACTCCGGCTCTACATCTCGATCGACCTGCCGATCATGCATTCCCTGACCGGGCTGCTGAACGCGATCGGCAATCTGCTCAGCCCGCTGGCGCCGGTGGTCAATTCGGTGCTGGGGCTTAATGTGGTGGCCACGGTCGGCGCGTTGCTCAGCATCGTCGGCGGCCTGCTGGAGGGGGTGGTCTGCCTGCTGGCCTGCGACATCACGAAGAGCGAGACCCGTGACGTCCTCGACATCAAGATCCTGGACCGGGGCGCGGACGAGGGCGCCGGCCTCGATCTTGTGATCGATGTCGGCGGTGGCGAGGCCTACGTCACGGACTATACCTGCGACCCGGTCTCCGGGGACAGCCATCTCTCCACCGAGGTGAACACCAGCGTCGCCAAGGTGAACGTGGGCAACCTGGTCAATCCGGACTCCGTGTTCAGCTCATCGTCCTTCCCGCAGATGGATCCGGCGGCCCTGCTCGATTTCGGCACGGTGCGCACCACGGTGACCCAGCGCAAGGTCTGCGGCCTGCTGCTCCTGAAGCTGACCTGCAGCATCACGACGACGACGACGACGGAGCCGCGCCAGGCCTTCACCGGCGGCGGCATCGGCCTGAAGATGGACGCGCCCTTGCTCGGCGACAGTTTCACCTCGCTCGACGCCGGGAATTTCGACGACAATTACAACTGTTCTTATGCCTATTCCGATCCGCCGCCGGTCGGTGACGCGCCCGCCTACTGCAGCTATGCGACGGACAATGTCATCGACAGCCTGCGGGACACGCTGGCGTCGACCGACATTCAGGCACTGCATCCGTCGGGGTCGGGCAATGTGCTGTCGAACCTGCTGTTCTCTGAGGCCGGGGCGTTGACGGCGGCGACCAGCATCACCGAGACCATCCTGCGGCCCATCGTCGGCATATTGTCCAATCTCCTCGATCCGCTGCTCAACGTGCTGCTCGATTTCCTCGGGCTGAAGCTCAATCAGGTCGACGTCGGGGCCAATCTGAGTTGCAGCGCGGGGTCGCGTCTTGTCAATTGAAGCGGGCTGGCATGGCCGGCGGGTATGATGCGGGCCGGCGCGACCGGCAGGTGTGGAGAGGTTGCATGATCAAGGGATGGCGGCGGAGCCGGAGGACGGCGGCCGGGAACGGAGCGGGGCGGGGCGAACGTGGCGCCTCCGTCATCGAGTTCGCGCTGCTGTCCACCATCATGTTCATGATGCTGTTCGGCATTCTTTCCTATGGCGAGGTACTGGCCGACTACGTGCAGCTGCGTCACCGGCTGGGCGAGATTTCCCGCCTCGTTTCGCTGGGCGAGGACGCGGCCGACCGGCAGAGCATCTATGTCGAGGCGAAGAACGAGGTGATGGCCGGTTTCATGGGGCATTCCGGCTGCCGCCCCTCGTTCTCGCCCGACACGCTGCCGGCCTCGGGCAGCATCGTCATCACCGCGACCTATTCCTACGGCGCCAACGGCGAATGCCGCATCATGCCCCAGATACCCCTGGTGCCCCTGCCCGCGAGCCTCAAGGCGACCAACGCCTTCTCCGTGGCGGACTGAGAGAAGGCGCCGGGGGCGCTGTCAGGCGGTGAAGGCCGCCTGACGCCAGGGCTCTCGCGGCAGCAGCTTGCCGGCGGGGCCCGGGGGTTGCCAGGCCGCCGGAGCCTGCCGGGCAGCGGCCTCGGTCACGACCTGGCCAATGCCGACGGCCGCGACAATGGCGACGGCGACCACCCAGCTCCACCACATCATGTCGATCGTTCGCATCGCGGCTCTCCTCGCTTTTCTTGCCGGAGACCATGCTGCGATAGCGAAATATTTATCGCATCTGCAAAAAGTGTCAATCCGGGCTGGATCGGCCGAAATCGAGCCCGGGCGAGAGTGCCGCCCAGCATTCGGCGAGGCGAAGGGCCCAGGTGGACTGCCCCTCGGCATCGCGGATGCCGTCGTTGCGAATTTCGATCAGGACATGCGGCAGGCCCCGTTTCTCGCCGTGCACCGGCATGGCGTAGTCGGTATCGACACCCACCGCATAGGGCAGGTTGTCGCCGGCGTTCAGCTCGGGCCAGCGTGCCTGGAACCAGTCGTAAAGGGCGCCGGCAAGGCGCCGGTCGCGGCCATAAGTGAAACCGATGCGCCAAGGCCTCGGCCTGTCGAGGAAAGGAGTGAAGGAATGGATGGCGACCACGGCGGTCGGCTGTCCCCTGACCTCGCGGACGTCGAGAAGGGCGGTGATCGCCGCATGATAGGGCAGCAACAGTTCCGTTTCCCGACGTCTCCGGTCGTCGTCGCTCACCTCCCTGTTGCCGGGGACGGGGATGCCGCCGGTGATGGCGGGGATCGAGCCGGGGCTGCCGGGCGGGCGGTTGCAGTCGATCGCGAGGCGCGAATAGCCCGACAGGACGAGGGGCGCGTCGATCGCCGCCGACAGGCGCCGCGCCACCTCGGCGGCGCCGATGTCCCAGCCGATATGCTCGAGACGCTGCGACTCATCGAGGCCGAGATCGCCGAGCGCGCGGGGCAGGCGCGGACTCGCGTGGTCGCACAGGAGCACGGCGGCGGCGCTTCCGGCCGCATTCACGACCTCGACTGCGGGCGGTTCGTCGTCATGGAGAAGCTGCATGGATTTTCCAACCACATCGGGGTCTATCCGGGTGGATCGGCCCTGTCGCGCCAACCCAATCCGTAGCGTCAAAAGACAGGAATTCTGCCCGATTTCCAACCACATATGGTGACCCGCGGCCTCCGAAAGGTGGATGGGGCCGATCGGCCCCGAGGGAAATGGCGATGGACACGAATATTTCGGTTTGTTACACCGACAACGCAGGGCGGTAGTCGAATATTCAGGGGGCAGGATGTCGAATCGGGCTGGGCTGTTCGGGCGAGGCGCCTTGTCGGCCATCGCGCTTTCCCTCTCCATCGCGATCATCACGCCGGCTCACGCCATAGAATGTGTCCCCTACGCGCGCCAGATTTCAGGCGTCGAGATCCGCGGCGACGCCTGGACCTGGTGGGGTCAGGCCCGCCCCGCCGGCTATGAGACGGGCGGGCGCCCGCAGGCCGGTGCCGTCATGGTCTTCAAGCGCGCCAACGGCATGCGCCGGGGCCATGTCGCCGTGGTGCGCGAGATCGTCGGCCCCCGCGAGGTAATCATCGATCACGCCAACTGGCAGCTGCGGCGCAGCCGCTACAAGGGGCGTATCGACCGTGGCGTTTCCGTCATCGACGTCTCCCCCCGCAATGACTGGTCTTCGGTCCGCGTGTGGTTTCCGCCGATCGATGACTACGGCTCCAGCGTCTATCCGCTCTACGGCTTCATCTATGGCGACCGGGACGATCGCGCGATCGAAGTCGCGGCTGTTGCCGCCGGCGGTCGGGTCCACGCCCGCCGGGTCGACGGCAAGCTGACGGCCGAGCCTGTGGCGCCGGTTGCGGTCGCCGTTGCTTCGGTACCGGCCTCCGGTGCTTCGGGTGCGACGGGTGGCGCCGGCAACGCCACCCTTCCGGTCTCCGCCCGGGCCAATCCGCCGGCCGGGACTCTCGACAATCAGCTGATCCAGGCCCGTCAGGGTGCAGGATCGCTCCAGGTTCGGGGGGGACGACCCGTCGTCGTCGGTCGCCCGGTCTATTCTCCCGGTGACCCGCTCCCGTCCGGTCTCGCGCCGGAGCCTCAGCGCCGCCCGACGGAACGGGCGGACGAGCCGCGCCTGCCGACCTCGAGGGCGGCGGCGGAAGAGGTTGCCGAAGCGGATGTCTCACCCGTCCGTTATGTCGCGCTGAAACCGCAGGCGGCCGCGGGCGGGCAGACGGCGGACAGCCGTCCTCCGGTGCTGCCCAGCCTCAAGCCGCTTCCATAATACCCAATCCGGTGCCAATGGCCGCGCCGCCGGTGACCGGCGGTCGGCCATGACGTATGGTCGGCTGGTAAGGGCGTACACGACGGGAGATCACGCGGAGGGCGTTCCATGCATCAGTTGAGCGGTCTGGACCAGGGCTTCCTGTCTCTGGAGACGGCCAATTCGCCCATGCATATCGCCGGCCTGTGTTTCTACGATCCCTCCACCGCCGCCGAACCCTTTTCCTTCGAGCGCATCCGTCAGGGCATCGAGCAGCGTCTCCATCTCGCGCGGACCTTTCGCCAGCGTCTGGTCGAGGTCCCCCTGTCGCTGGATCGGGCCTATTGGATCGAGGACCCGGATTTCGACCTCGACTATCACCTGCGCCATGTCGCCGTGCCTTCGCCGGGCGATTGGGGCTCGCTGATGACCATGGCGGCGCGCATCGTCTCCCATCCGCTCGATCGCAGCCGGCCGCTGTGGGAATTCTATGTGATCGAGGGGCTCGACAATGTCGACTGGTTGCCGAAGGGCAGTTTCGCGACCCTGGTGAAGATCCACCACGCGGCGATCGACGGGGTTTCCAGCAACGACATCCTCTTCGCCCTGACCGACCTGACGCCCGAGGGACGGAACATCGAGCCGCCGCGACGGCGCTGGGTGCCGGAACGCCTGCCGGGCGCCGGTCAGCTTCTGCTGCGCACGGCCCTGACCAGCGTCGTCGCTCCCTTCAAGCTCATCGAGGGTGGGGCCAAGCTGGCGTCCACCGTGATCGGCTCGGTCGCGCGTTTGCCCCAGTACCGCGAGGATCCGCCGCCCGCGCCCTTCCAGGCGCCGAAGACGCCGCTGAACGTGCCGATCTCGGCCCAGCGCGTATGGGACGGCGCCATCTTCCCGCTCGATACGGTGAAGCGCATCCGCAAGTCGGTCGAGGGTGCCACGGTGAACG
>JAQVKV010000259.1 GCA_028694545.1 Zavarzinia sp.
CTGACGATCACCACCGAGGTCGAGAATTATCCCGGCTTCGCCGAGGCGATCCAGGGCCCCTGGCTGATGGAGCAGATGGAGGCGCAGGCGCGCAACGTCGGCACCACCATCCTCGACGACATCATCACCGAAGTCGATTTCACCGGACGCCCCTTCACGCTGAAGGGCGATTCGGGGACGGAATACACGGCGGACGCGGTAGTGATCGCGACCGGCGCCACCGCGAAATGGCTGGGCCTGCCGTCGGAACAGAAGTTCCAGGGCTTCGGCGTCTCGGCCTGCGCCACCTGCGACGGTTTCTTCTATCGCGGCAAGGAAGTCGTGGTGGTCGGCGGCGGCAATTCGGCGGTCGAGGAGGCCCTGTACCTCACCAATCACGCCAGCAAGGTGACCCTGATCCACCGCCGGGGCGAACTCCGCGCCGACAAGACCAACCAGCGCCGCCTGCTCGCCCATCCCAAGGTCAACGTGATCTGGAACACGGCGATCGAGGAGATTCTGGGCACGGACGATCCGCCGGGGGTCACCGGGGTACGCCTGAAGAATCTCGTCACCGGCGCGGTTTCGGAGCTGGCGACCGACGGTTTCTTCGTCGCCATCGGCCATTCGCCGGCGACGGAACTGTTCAAGGGCAAGCTGCCCATGGACGAGCACGGCTATCTGCTGACGGCGCCGGATTCGACGGCGACCAGCGTTCCCGGCGTCTTCGCCGCCGGCGACGTGAAGGACCATATCTTCCGCCAGGCGGTCACCTCCGCCGGCATGGGCTGCATGGCCGCGCTGGAAGCGGAACGCTTCCTCGGCCAGCAAGAAGACGGGCAGGCGGCCGCGGCGCAATGATCGCCACGGGACGTGCGCATCGGGGGGGCGCGCGATGATGGATTGGGACAAGCTCAGGATTTTCCACGCCGTCGCCGAGGCAGGCAGCTTCACCCATGCGGGTGAAGTGCTGAACCTCTCGCAATCGGCGGTCAGTCGTCAGATCAGCGCCCTCGAGGAAAGCCTGAAGGTTTCCCTCTTCCATCGCCATGCGCGCGGCCTGATCCTCACCGAACAGGGCGAACTCCTGTTCCGCACGGCCCATGAAGTCTTCGCCAAGCTCGCCATGGCGGAAGCGATGCTGGCGGATTCCAAGGACAAGCCCCGGGGCGAACTGCGGGTCACCACCACGGTTGCCTTCGGCATGCTGTGGCTGACCCCACGCATCAAGGAATTCGCCGATCTCTATCCGGACATCCGCGTCCACCTGATCCTCGACGACGACGAGCTGGACCTCGGCATGCGCGAGGCGGATATCGCCATCCGTTTCCGCGCCCCGGTGCAGGCCGATCTGGTGCAGCGCCGCCTGGTGCCGGTGACCAACCACCTCTATGCCTCGCCTGCCTATTTGAAGCGCTTCGGCGCGCCGAAGTCGCTCGAGGACCTGGATAACCACGCGCTGCTTGCCTATGGCGCGGCGGTCCCTCAGGCACTGGCCGACGTGAACTGGCTGCTCGGCAAGTCCACCGACCCGCAAAAGCCGCGCAAGCCGGTGTTCACGGTCAACAACATCTACGGCCTGATGCTGGCGGTCGAATCCGGCCTCGGCATCGCCGCCCTGCCCGACTATGTGGCACGCGGCAACACCAAGCTGACGCAGGTCCTGCCCGAAAACGGCGGCCCGACCTTCGACACCTATTTCGTCTACCCCGAGGAACTGCGCGACACCAAGCGCATCGCCGTCTTCCGCGATTTCATGCTGCGGAAAGTGGCGGAATGGGGTTTCTGACCCGGCCCTGCTCGCCCGCGCCCCGTTGAATCGGGGCGCGGCGCCCCCCGTGGCGCCCGGTTGCCGCATGGCCCCGGGGCGGCATCATGTCGCCTCGAAATATTGCAACGCAGCAATCCGAAATCCCAGTAACAAATTGATATTACTGGGATTTTTTGACCTTGACGGTTCCATGCATTTTTTGCAACAGCCGCCGCTCGCAATAGCAATGGTGACTTCGCGGGCGCGGCACTAAATAGGTTCTCGACGCCGCTGTTCGCAGCGGCCTTGAATGCGGGACCACTCTCCTCCCCGGTCCCGCATTCGGTCAGGTGGTTTGCCCCCCATTCCCCTGACCACTTCACGGTCTTTCCGTGAAGCCTCCCTGTATGACTTGCCGGGCCCCCGTGGCCCGGCTTTTTTTTCGCCACGCGACACGTCCGCACAGAAACATCCAAATCGGATTTATTTACCATAGGCCTCGGGCAGGATTCCGCGTCAATGCCTTGGAATCCCGCCCCTAGGTGCCCAGCAGGCCGCCATTCTAACAACCATTTTGGAACTTGATGCGGTCGAATTTGGTTTGTTTTTGGCTCAAGTTTTACCCCATGGCGGCGCCGGTCGGTGGACCGCCATTGTAACTTGAGGCTTGAAATCGATGGAATCCCGACGCAATTCGCCGTCCGACAGCCAATGGCTTGTCGCCATGACTGTCCAGCAGATCGAGTCAATGCGCCGGGAAATTCAGGCCGGTGTCTTCGACGCCGTCATGACCGCGAACCGAGATTTTCTGGACAGCCGGCTGAAGCAGGACGACCTGGCCCTCGCCCACGAAATCGCCTGTGTGCTGAAAGACGGGCTGTCGCTGGCCGAAGTTGTCCTTGATCATCTGAAGACAACCGCGAAAGCTGACCCCATCCCTCCCCTTATTCGCGAGTGATACCGATGTACAGACAAGCCTTCGTCCCTGTCACCGGCGTCACCGGCCGCGTCAAGGTCGCCGAACGCCAGCTTCTCGATCTTCTGCGCGTGTTGCGGGACCGCGGCGCCAAGGCCGATTTCGGACTCGTGCCCCGCAATACCTGCCGCCTCGACCTTGGCATGGACGGGTTCGAACTGGACGCCCTGCTGCGCCGGGCCAGGCAGCTCGGCCTGGTCGACGTCGGTCAGGCCTATGACCATGTCGTCATCACCCAGCGCGGCATCGAGCGCCTGGGCCAGGGCTTCCACTAATCCTCACATGTAGAGGGCTTCGTTCTCCAGGCCCTTGTAGAGACCGGCAACCTGCTCGCCATAGCCATTGAAGAGCAGCGTCGGGCGGCGGTCGTCGGTGCCAAGCACGCGCTCGTAGGCCTGCGACCAGCGCGGATGCGGAACCTGCGGGTTCACATTGGCCCAGAAGCCGTATTCATCCGGGCTCAGGTCCTGCCAGAAATTCACCGGCCGACTGTCGGTCAGGGTGATGCGCACGATCGACTTGATCGACTTGAAGCCATATTTCCACGGCAGGGCAAGGCGCAGGGGCGCGCCGAACTGCGGCGCCGCCGGCTTGCCATAGACACCCGTCACCATGAAGGCGAGGTCGTTCGCCGCCTCTTCCATGGTCAGGCCCTCGACATAGGGCCAGGGATAGAAGGGCTGGCGCTGGCCGCTGGCCACATCCGGATTGTTGAAAGTCTCGAAGCGGACATAGCGGGCGCCGGCCTGCGGTTCCGCCATGGCGAGAAGATCGCGCAGCGGAAAACCTGTCCAGGGCACGGCCATCGACCATGCCTCGACACAGCGATGGCGGTAGAGCCGCTCCTCGAGCGATACGCGCGACAGCAGGTCATCGACGGCAAGGCGCAGAGGCTTTGCCACCATGCCGTCGATCACGACTTCCCACGGACGGACCTGCAGCTTGTCGGCATGGGCCCAGATCTGCTTGTGGGTGCCGAATTCGTAGAAATTATTGTAGGTCGAGGCCCATTGCTCGTCCGTCACCGCGCGATCGAGGGTGAAGGCCTCGTTACGTTTCGCAGGATAGAGATGAGCGGAAGGATCGGGCGCCGCCGTGGCGCCACTCGCGGCACCGGGGGCCGCCGAAACATCGCCAGAGACCGCATCATCACAGCCTGCGACCGCGAGGGCGGTGCCCGCCATTGCCAGTTTCATCAGGCGCCTGCGATCAAGGAAGACGGACTCTGGCGTCGCCTCCCCTTCCCTCAACTGGTCCCAGGCCCTGCGGATGCGGATCAGCATGGCGAATACTCCGGCAATGACGATCTACCGGTAGGTTCGCCGGGATCGGCCGACAGGTTACACCTGTCGGCCGTCCAAAAGCACGCCGTCGTCGAAAATCAGGCGAGCGACGCGCGCAGCATCCACGCGGCCTTCTCCGAAGCCGCGATACGGCCCACAACCATGTCGGCCGAGGCGGTGTCGCCCAGATCGCCGAGTTCGCTCTCCGCCTTGCGGAAGTTGCGCACCAGCGTCTCATGGGTGGCGAGGACGTCGCGCACCATCTCGTCCGGCGTGGCACCTTCCGCCGCTTCCCCGATCGAGGTCAGCTTGGCGAAAGCGGCCAGCGAGCCCGGCGCCTTGTAACCGAGGACGCGGATACGCTCGGCAATCTCGTCGACCGAATCGTGCAGTTCGGTGTACTGCTCGTCGAACACGGAATGCAGCTGACGGAACTGCGGACCGGTGACGTTCCAGTGGTAGTTGTGGACCTTGAGATAGGCGGTGAACGTATCCGCCAGAACGGTGCTCAGAATGCCGGCCGCCTTTTCACGGGCCGCATCGTCCAGGCCGATGTCGATAGCCGGTTCGTTCGTCTTTGCCATGATCTATTCCTCCTGTCCTTGGTGGATATGTAGTCAGGGTTCCCGCTGGCCGCAAGACATATTTTAGAATATTTCCAAACTATGCGACACCCCGGCGCGCGCCATCCCGCGATCGCGTCGCGAGGCCCCGGACAACCGGCATCTCGAGCCCGCTCTCCTCGCCGTAGCGGATCAGAAGATCCGGGAAATCGACACCGGGGGTCTGATCCACCGCCGGCCCGGCACCTTCCGGCATCCGGTCGAGCCACTGGAGGATCATCGCCTCCACCCCCGTCTCCAGCACGACACCACGGGCCCGTGCCACCGCCACCGATTCGCTGATCATCGCGATCATGAGCGCGCGGCTCGCCGCTTCCGTCCGTACCGCTCCGACGGGCTCGCCGAAATGCACTGTGACGGCTGAAAGGACAGCCTGCAGACAGAAACGCCGCCAGAGGACAGCCATGACGTCGCTGGTC
>JAQVKV010000260.1 GCA_028694545.1 Zavarzinia sp.
TCATGCCGGCGCAGTAATAGCCGACGTGGCCGTCCACCTCTATCACGGCGGGGGCATCGACGCCGACCGCGATCGAATGGAGGCCGGCGGGATTCGTCACCTTCCAGTGCACGTGCCCCTTGTCGGAATGGAGCGCCGCGTTCAGGCCGCGCACGCCTTCCGTGGCGAGATCGATCACCCGTGTGGTCATGCCGCACGCTCCCAGAAATAGACGGTGGCCGGTTCCGGCTCGAACACCCGGGCGTTCTCGATCCCCGGCAAATGGGCAAGGGCGCGATATTCGGAGCCGAAGGCGACATATTCGTCGGTCTCGGCCATAACCGCCGGCTTGCAGGCGATCGGATCGCGCAGCACGCCAAAGCCCGTCTCGGTGCCGACGACGAAGGTGAAGAAACCGTCCAGCGCCGAGAGCGCTGAAGTCAGGGCATCATTCAGCGGCTCGCCCTTCGCGAGGCGCCAGGTCAGGTAACCGGCCGCGACCTCGCTGTCGTTCTCGGTCTCGATGCGGACACCCTCCTTCACCAGACGGCGGCGCATGTCGTTGTGGTTGGAGAGCGAACCGTTATGGACCAGGCACTGGTCCCGCCCGGTCGAGAACGGATGCGCGCCATTGGTAGTGACCGCCGATTCCGTCGCCATGCGGGTGTGACCGATGCCGTGGCTGCCCGCCATCGACGGCAGGCCGAAGCGGCTGGCCACCGCCTTGGGCAGGCCCACTTCCTTGTAGATTTCCATGCGGGCGCCGGCGCCGACCACGGTGACGTCCGGGAATTTTTCGGCGAGCAGGGCGCGGGCCTCCGCCTCGCGTCCGGCCGGAACCTCCACGATCACATGGGTGTCGCGGGTGACGGGGGCGATGTCGCCAAAGGCATCCGCCAGCACCGCCGTCACGGCATCCCCGGGCACGCCCGCAGGCAGCCGCAGCGAGAGTTTCACGAAACCGGGCCGCCCGGCGCCATAGACCGCGAAGCCGGCACTATCCGGCCCCCGATCGCTCATCACCTCCAGCATCCGGGCGAGAAGTTCACCCAGGCGAGGTTCCAGTTTCGGGTCCTTGATGAAGAGTCCGACAATGCCGCACATGCGCATGCCCCAGCGTTGAACCAATGCCGGAGTTCTAGCGCCGCCGGACTGCCACGTCAACAGTCAGGAACAATTTTTTCTTTTCAGGAAACTCAATCGTGATCGCGGGGATAGATGATGATGGAGAGATAGGTCGCCGGCAGCTTGGTCAGGCGCTCGGGCCCGTGGGCGGCGCCGCTATCGAACAGAAGGGCGTCGCCCGGTTTCAGGTCGTAGATACGGTCGGCGTGGCGATACTGGATCTCGCCCGAGAGCATGTAGAGGAATTCCGCGCCGCCGTGCTGGAAGGCGGTATAGGGCGCCGCCTCTTCCCGCAGGGTGATCAGATAGGGTTCGCAGACGATGTCGCCACCGAGCGCATGGCCGAGCAATTCATACTGGTGCCCGACCTTGGTGCCGCGCCGCTCGATGATCACGCCCTGCCCCGCCTTCACGTAGGAACAGTCGCGCTTCTCGTCGAAGGAGGCGAAGAGCGCGGTGATGGGCACGTTCAGGGCACTGGCCAGTGCTTGGATCGTACTGAGGGAGGGCGAGATCTGGCCGTTCTCGATCTTCGAGAGCATGCCGGTCGAAATGCCCGCCGCCGTCGCCAGATGGGCGACGGTCAGGTCGAGTTGACGACGCAGGTGGCGGATCTGGATGCCCAGCGCCTGCTCGAGCGTGTGCTGGGCGACGGCGGGCGCGCCGGAACCCGTGGCGAAGGCGGAATCATCGTCTGCGCGGTCCGTCACGGCCCCCCCCTTTCGTCTCGATTGAATCGGCAGTCTACACCGACCGGCGCCGTCCGGGATCACTTCCGGTGGACAGCGAAGGGGGACCAGCTCTGCGACACCGGCATGAGTTCGATCGCATTGATGTTCACATGCGCCGGCAGGGTGCAGACGTGGAAGATCGTCTCGGCGATGTCCTCGGGCTGCAGGGGATCGGCGCCGCCGTAGAGCTTGTCGTAGGCCTCCTTGTTGCCGCCGGTGCGCACCAGCGTGAATTCGCTCTCGCACATGCCGGGCTCGATCGAGGTGACGCGCACCCCGGTCCCCGCAAGGTCGCACCGCAGGCCATAGGAGAACTGGCGCACGAAAGCCTTGGTGCCGCCATAGACGTTGCCGCCCGGATAGGGCCAATGGGCGGCGACCGATGCGAGATTGACGATACCGCCCTTCGTCTCGATCAGCTTCGGCAGCATGAGGCGCGTGATGGTGACGAGACCGGTGATGTTGGTATCGATCATCTGGCGCCACTGGTCGAGGTCGCAGGCCTGCGCCGGCGCCGTCCCCAGCGCGAGCCCCGCATTGTTCACCAGCCAGTCGATAGAGGCGAATTCGGTCGGCAGGGCGTCGAGCGCCGCCTGCAGCGCCTTTTCATCCCGCATGTCGAAGGCGGCGCCATGGAAGTGCTCGGCCCCCAGCTCGTCCCGCAGCGCTTCCAGCCGTTCGGCGCGGCGGCCGGTGCCGATCACCTTCCAGCCGGCGGCAACGAAGCGGCGGGCGGCGGCGGCACCGAAACCTGCGGTGGCGCCGGTGATGAGCACGGTCTTCGACATGGAATACTCTCCTCACAGAAGTCGCTATGAATGATGGTACCAGAACGGGGTCTGGACCAGCGAAAATGCCCCCCGTGGATCTATCGCACGAGGATGAACCCGGCAGACTGTGCACTGACCGTACCGTCCATGGGAATGCCGATCATGAATGCCCCCCTGCCGAAGATGGATCATCACTGGCTGCCGTTCACGAACAACCGCCTGTTCCGGCAGGAGCCGCAGATGTTCGCCCGGGCGGAAGGGGTGCGCTACTGGACGCCCGAGGGGCGCGAGGTGCTGGATGGGGCGTCCGGCCTGTTCTGCTGCGCCGCCGGCCACGGCCGGCGCGAAATCGCCGACGCGGTCCACAAGCAGCTCATGACCCTCGACTACACGCCGCATTTCCAGCGCGCTGCGCCTGTCTCCTTCGAATTCGCGGAGCGCCTCGCCGGCATCCTGCCCGAGGGCATCGATCGCATCTTCTTCGGCAATTCGGGTTCGGAAGCGGTCGATTCGGCCGTGAAGATCTGCCTCGCCTACCACCGGGCGACGGGGCAGAGCCAGCGCACCCGCTTCGTCTCGCGCAACTGGGCCTATCACGGCGTGAACCTGGGCGGCACCTCGCTGGCCGGCATGGTGAACAACCGGCGGGACTTCGGCGCCATCACCTTCGATGCCGTCCACATGCGCCATACCTGGTCCGAGGAACAGCGCTTCTCGCGCGGGCAGCCCGAGACCGGCGCCGACCGGGCGGAAGACCTCGAGGACATGTGCCGCCTCTATGGTGGCGAGACCATCGCCGCCGTCTTCATCGAGCCGATCGCGGGTTCGATCGGCACCATCGTGCCGCCCAAGGGCTATCTGGAGCGGATCCGCGCCATCTGCGACCAATATGGCATCCTGCTCGTCTTCGACGAGGTGATCACCGGCTTCGGGCGCACGGGCTCCGCCTTCGCGGCGGAAGAATTCAATGTGAAGCCCGACCTGATCACCATGGCGAAGGCGCTGACCAATGGTGTCGTGCCCATGTCTGCCGTCGCGGTGAAGCGCGAGATGCAGGCGGCCGTGATCGATGCCGCCAAGGGCGACCGGCCGGAACTCTTCCACGGTTATACCTATTCGGCCCATCCGGTCGCCTGCGCCGCCGGCATCGCCGCCCTGAACATCTATCGCGACGACGGGCTGTTCGAGCGCGCCAAGGCGCTGTCGCCGAAGTTCCTGGACATGGTCTTCGGCTTCCGCAACCTGCCCCAGGTCGTGGACCTGCGCGGTTACGGCATGCTGGCGGGCATCCAGCTGAAGCCCGGCAGCCTGCCGGGCGAGAAGGGCAGCATCGTGCAACGCCTGCTGTTCGACGCCGGCCTGCACATCAAGGCGACGGGTGACGCCATCATCTTCGCGCCCGCGCTGGCGACGCCCGAGGACGACATGCTGCGCATGGGCGAGATGCTGCAGAAGGTGCTCGGCCGCGCCGATCTCTGACCACCCGCACGACAGGTCGCGGACACAAAAAGGCCGGGTTGCCCCGGCCTTTCGTCCCGTGCCCGTCGAGGGCGGCTGCCAGTACATCCGTGGTCAGCCACCCGAAGGCAGCAGGATCACGCCGCCTGCAGATTGTCGGCGGCGGAACGGCCCGTACGGCTGTCCTTGACGATCTCGAAGCTGACCTTCTGGCCATCGACGAGGCCGCGCAGGCCCGAACGCTCGACCGCGGAGATGTGGACGAAAATGTCCGCACTGCCGTTATCGGGCTGGATGAAGCCGAAGCCCTTGGTGGTGTTGAAAAACTTCACGGTTCCCGTGATCATGGCGATTCCTTTCTCAGATCGACATAGATGAAGGTCCCAGGAACGCCCCAGGACCCGAAATTTCGATTTTGAGAGGAGAAGATCGTCGGTGCGCTAGAGCGCGGAAACAAAATTCGTCAACAAGATCGACGGCACAGATTTAGGGCTTTGCCGCCGGAATTACAAGGAAAAATACTTTGCCGGCAAAATTTCACAGAGACAAATAGAATAGGCCGTTTGCTCGGGCCGACGCGCCCTCGCCCCGCCACAGGCAGTGAGGACGCGTCGGGAACACTTACACCAGCTCGACCAGATAATCCTTCGAATAGGGCTTGAGGTCGGCGAAACGGCCGCTTTCCACGAGCTTCGCCCAGTCCGGGTTGGCGAGCAGCGCGCGGCCGACCGCGACCAGATCGAATTCGCCCCGTTCCATGCGCGCGACGAGATCGTCGATGCCGGCGATCTCGGCCCCCTGCCCGGCGAAAGCGGCGATGAAGTCATCGGCGCCGCCGAGGCTGACGCTGCCGACGGTGATGGTCGGCTTGCCCGTGAGCTTCTTGGTCCAGCCGGCGAGGTTGAGGTCCGAGCCCTCGAATTCCGGCGTCCAGAAACGCCGGGTCGAGCAATGGAAGACGTCGAC
>JAQVKV010000261.1 GCA_028694545.1 Zavarzinia sp.
TGCTGGTCGCGCTGCTGTTCACGCGCTATCGCCTGCGCGTGCGGGGGGTGCCTCATGGATGAGCTCTGGGCCCAGATCTTCCAGATCGGCTTCTTCGCCGCCCTGCTGCGCATCGCCACACCGCTGATCCTCGCCTCCCTTGGCGAGATGTTCGCGGAACGGGCCGGCGTGCTGAACCTCGGGATCGAGGGGATCATGCTGCTGGCCGCCATGACGGGCTTTTCCACCGCCTATTTCACCGGCTCGCTCTGGCTCAGCCTTGCCGCCGCCATGGCGACGGGCATGGTGATGGGCGCCCTGATGGGGCTGCTGACCGTGACGCTCGGCCTTTCCCAGCATGTCTCGGGCGTCGGCGTCACCCTGCTGTGTACCGGCTTCGCCTTCTTCTTCTATCGCCTGATCTTCGGCCAGCCCTCGACCCCGCCGTCGATCGAGGCATTCCCGACCATCGCCGTCCCGCTGCTGTCCGATATTCCGCTGATCGGCGCCGTGGTCTTCGACCAGTTCGCCCTGGTCTATATCGCGCTGGCGGCGATACCGGTCTCCGCCTTCCTGCTGTACCGGACGCCCTGGGGCCTGTCGCTGCGCGCCGTGGGCGAGAACCCGCGCGCGGCGGATTCGGCCGGCGTCGGCGTTGCCCTTACCCGCTACCAGGCACTGATCGCGGGCGGGGCGCTGATGGGGGCGGCCGGGGCCTTTCTGTCGATGGCGCAGTTCAACGCCTTCACCTTCGGCGTGATCTCGGGGCGCGGCTGGGTCTGTATCGCCCTTGTCGTCTTCGGTCAGTGGAGCCCGTGGAAGGTGGCAACCGGCGCCCTGATCTTCGCCCTGATCGATACCTTGCAACTGCGGCTTCAAGCGTCCAACGTCATCAACCTGCCGTATCAGGTGTTCCTGATGCTGCCATTCGTGTTGACCATCGTTGCCATGGCGGCGGTGTCGCGCAATGCCCGCGCGCCCAGCGCCCTGCTCACACCGTTCCGCAAGGAGGAGCGATGAACCTCGATCTCCTGATCCGCAATGTCACCCTGCCTGACGGCCGCAGGGGCATCGACATCGCGATATCGGACGGCCGCATCATGGCGGTCGAGGCGGGCATCACCGCTGAGGCCGGGCGCGTGATCGAGGGAGAGGGCTATCTGGCGACACCGCCCTTCGTCGACAGCCATTTCCATATGGATTCGGCCCTGTCGCTTGGCAATCCGCGCATGAACCAGTCCGGCACCCTGCTGGAGGGCATCGCGCTGTGGGGCGAGCTGAAGCCCCGGCTCACCGTCGAATCGATCGAGGCCCGCGCCCTCCAATTCTGCAAGCTGTCGATCGCCCGCGGCACGCTCGCCATCCGCAGCCATGTAGACGTCTGCGACGATCGCCTGGAAGCGGTCGAGGCGCTGGTCGAGGTGCGGAAGGCGATGCGGCCCTACCTCGACCTGCAGCTCGTCGCCTTCCCGCAGGACGGCTACCTGCGCTATGGCCGCTCGGCCGAGAATCTGTCGCGTGCCCTCGACATGGGAGTCGACGTCGTCGGCGGCATTCCCCACTTCGAGCGAACGATGGCGGATGGTGCGGCCTCGATCCGGATGCTGTGCGAACTCGCGGCCACGCGCGGCCTGATGGTGGACATGCATTGCGACGAATCGGACGATCCCCATTCCCGCCATGTCGAAAGCCTGGCGGCCGAAACCACGCGGCTCGGGCTCCAGGGCCGGGTCACGGGATCGCACCTGACGTCCATGCATTCGATGGACAACTACTACGTCTCCAAGCTGATCCCCCTGATGCGGGAAGCGGGCCTGCATGTCGTTGCCAACCCGCTGATCAACATCACCCTGCAGGGCCGGCACGACAGCTATCCCAAGCGCCGGGGCATGACCCGGGTGAAGGAATTGATGGCGGCCGGGCTCAATGTTGCCTGCGGGCATGATTGCGTGATGGACCCATGGTATTCGCTCGGCAGCCACGACATGCTGGAAGTCGCCCACATGGGGCTGCACGTCGGCCAGATGACCGGCGTCGACGAGATGAAGGCGATGTTTCATTCCGTCACCACCAATGGCGCCGCCGTCCTTCAGCTCGATGGCTACGGCATCGCGCCCGGCGCGTATGGGGATGTCGTGCTGCTGCAGGCACGCGATCCGGTCGAGGCGCTGCGTCTGAAGCCCGCGCGCCTCTTCGTCGTGCGCCGAGGCCGGGTGATCGCGGAAACCCCCAAGGTCGAGGCGTGTTTACATCTTGAAGAGGGTGAGACGGTGATCGATTTCACCCGCTAGCCCCTCTTGCCGCCGGACGGCGGCCCCCCTAGGCTGCGCCATTGCTTCGAGAAGATATGTTCGTCCATGTCCAGCACGATCGATAGCGCCGGCAGGGCGCGGCGCAAGACCGGCGACGGCAAGACCGTCACGCGTAGCGAGGAATTGCGCCTCACCCTCGCCGACGAGATCGTCCAGGGCCGCCTGACCCCCGGCACGCCGCTGGAGGAGGTGGAGGTCGCGCGCCGTTTCGGTGTCTCGCGCACGCCGGTGCGCGAGGCGATCCGCGAACTCGCGGCTTCCGGCCTCGTCGAGGCGCGCCCCCACCGCAGTGCCCTCGTCGCCCTGCCCTCCCTCGAGCGCCTGCGCGGCATGTTCGAGGTGATGGGCGATCTCGAGGCTCTCTGCGCCGGCCTGTCCGCCGTTCGCATGACGCCGGCGGAACGCCAGCAGCTCGAGGAACTGCACGAGATGCTGGGCAGCCTGGTGCGCCAGGGCGATCCCCAGCGTTACCATGAGGAGAACGAGCGTTTTCACAGCGCGATCTATCACGGCAGCCACAACGACTATCTGACGGAGATCACGCTGGCGACACGGGCAAGGCTCTCGCCCTTCCGCCGCGCCCAGTTCCGCACGCTCGGCCGCCTGTCCATGTCCCACGCCGAACACGAGCGCGTGGTCACCGCCATCCTGCGTGGCGACAAGGTGGAAGCCGAAGCCGCCATGCGCGGCCACATCACCGTGGTCGAGGAAACCTACGAGCGTTACAGCAACGTAAGGTGAGGCCCCATCCGGGATGACGCCCGGAAAACTCACCCCATCCGTTCCACCGGCTTCGGCGCATGGACCGCCGCGACCCGCTTCACCGCGTCGAAATAGGACGGGAAGGCCGGGCGGTCGACATAACGGCCCGCCCCCTTCACCGTGCGCACGTCGCCATCGTGATAGACGATCCTGCCGTTGGCGATGGTCGTCGTGTTGATGCCCTTCACCACCATGCCCTCGAAGATGTTGAAATCCACCTGCTGGTGGTGCGTGTCCTTCGAGATGGTGCGTTCCCGCGTCGGGTCCCAGATCACCACGTCGGCGTCGGACCCGGGCGCGATCAGGCCCTTGCGCGGATAGATGTTGAAGATCTTGGCCGCATTGGTCGAGGTGATGGCGACGAATTCCGACGGCGTGAGACGTCCCGTGTTCACGCCATGGTGCCACAACACATGCATGCGGTCCTCGACCCCGCCGGTACCGTTCGGGATCTGCGCGAAATTGTTGTGGCCCATCCGCTTCTGCGGCGTGCAGAAGCAGCAATGGTCAGTCGCCGTGGTCTGGATCATGCCGGCCTGAAGACCGCGCCACAGCGCCTCCTGGTGTTCCTTCGGGCGGAACGGCGGGCTCATCACGTGATGGGCGGCGACATCCCAGTCCGGATGGCGATAGACGCTGTCGTCGACCAACAGGTGGCCGGCCAGCACTTCGCCGAAGACGCGCTGGCCATCGTTCCTTGCCCGCGTGATCGCCTGAAGGCTCTCGATGCAGGAATTATGGACGATGTAGAGCGGCACGTTCAGCACCTGGGCGATGCGGATCGCCCGGTCGGCCGCTTCGCCCTCCACCGCGCTCGGCCGGGACAGGGGATGCCCCTCCGGCCCGGTGATGCCCATGTCCAGCATCTGCTTCTGCAGATGCGCGACCAACTCGCCATTCTCGGCGTGAACGGTACACAGCGCGCCAAGGTCACGGGCCCGCGTGAAGGAATTCACCAGGGTCTCGTCGTCGCACATGATGGCGCCCTTATACGCCATGAAATGCTTGAAGCTGTTGACGCCCAGTTCGTTGACCAGCGTGCCCATGGCGGCATGGACGCTGTCGTCCCACCAGGTGATGGCGACGTGGAAACTGTAGTCCGTCGCGGCCTTTTCGGCCCAGCCGCGCCAGGTGTGATAGGCCTCGAGCACGTCCTGCTTCGGGCTCGGGATCACGAAATCGATGATCGTGGTGGTGCCGCCCACGGCGCCCGCCGTGGTGCCGGAATAGAAATCCTCGGAAGCGACGGTACCCATGAAGGGCAGTTCCATATGGGTATGCGGATCGATGCCGCCCGGCATGACATAGGCCCCGCCGGCATCGACGACCTCCGCCCCCGACGGCGCCTCCAGGTCCTTGCCGACGGCGACGACCGTGCCGCCTTCGATCAGCACGTCGGCGGCTTGCGTGTAATCCGCGTTGACCACGGTTCCGCCCCTGATGAGCAACGTCATGATCCTGTCCTTTCGCCGTCTCTTGCCTGACCTGAAACATCGGAGGATCCCCTCACCCCATCCCTCTCCCCAAGGGGGGCGAGGGGGTGGACCGAGCCCCGGCCGGACTCCCTCGCCCCCGTGAGGGGGAGAGGGAGGGGGGTGAGGGGGAAGCGCCGTACCGCCTTACATCTTGTCCGTAACCGCGTGGGTCCAGGCGCCTTCCGGTGCCTTGGTGATCACCGGGTCCGAACCACCGGTCATGATGGTCGTCACCGTGCGCTCGTAGTCGGCGGGATCGAGCACGCCGGTCGAGCCTTCGGTCAGCTTGTTGACCTCTTCCATCATGGTCTTCTGATGACCTTCGGTCTGGGCACCCGTGGCGTCATTCTCGAGCACGATGGCGACCGCCTCGTCCGGATGGGCGCGGGCATAGTCCCAGCCCTTCATCGAGGCGGCGACGAATTTGGCCATGGTCTCGACGAACTTCGGATCCTTCAGCTTGTCCTCGAGGACATAGAGACCGTCCTCGAGGGTGGC
>JAQVKV010000262.1 GCA_028694545.1 Zavarzinia sp.
CGGCCTCGACCTCACCCTCGGCGAGGGGTTGGTGTCCTCGAAGCGCCGGCACGAGGGCCAGCAATATGTCCAGACCAGCGCGCCGATCTCGCCCGGATCGTCCGGCGGCGGGTTGTTCGACAATCGCGGCAACCTGATCGGCATCACCACCTTCATGCTGCGCGACACGCAAAACCTGAACTTCGCCATCGCGGCCGAGGAGTTCCTGCGCCCCGGCCCGAGCGCCGGCAACCGCTGAACGAAAGGGCCGGCCGGATTGTCTTCCGGCCGGCCCTGATCTCAGTTTCGCTTGAGCAGTTCGGGGAAGGAAGCCTTCAGCTTCTCCACCTTCGGCTGCGAGACGTGGGCGATATAGGGCTGCGTCGGGTTCCGCGCCGCGTAATCGTGGTGATAGTCCTCGGCCGGGTAGAAGGCCTCGAGGGGTTCGATCGTGGTGACGATCGGCGCCGCGTAGGCACCGGCCTCGGTCAGCAGGCGGGTATAGTCCTCCGCCGCTTCCCGCTGCGCCGCATCGGCCGGGAACACGGCCGAACGATATTGCCGACCGACATCGTTGCCCTGGCGGTTCAGCTGGGTCGGATCATGCGCGACCGAGAAGAACAGGCGCAGCAACTGGCCATAGGAGGTCCGGCGCGGATCGAAGCGTACGCGGATCACCTCGGCGTGATCGGTCATGCCGGTGCAGACGGTGCGATAGTCCGCCGTCGCGGCGCTGCCGCCGGCATAGCCGGGCGTCACGTCAAGAACGCCGTCGACCGCGCGATAGGCCGCCTCCGTACACCAGAAGCAGCCGCCGGCGAGGACGGCGACCTGTTCCGCCTCTTCACCCGCCGCGACATCGACACGCGGCATCGGGAATTCCGCCGGCTTCAGGGCCCGGCCGAGAGGAAGGGGACAGGAGGTCATGAATGGTCTCCTCGTGGAAGAAAGCCGTGGCGTCGTCACCACATCATGATCTTCGCCGGCCGAGGAACGAAGTTACGGTCGTAGCTGTCCCGCGTCCAGCCCACCCCGCCGGGCGTACCCCGGGCGCGCCTTCATTTCCCCCACCATCGCCGCCACCGGGCCGCGTCATCGGCCTCTTCGCTACGCCCCCTTGCAGCGCTTCAGCAACGCGGCGGTGCGCCCGACCATGGTCTTGTAGGTCCGTTCGTCCTCAGGCGATATCCGGATGATGTCGGGCAAGACCTTCTTCAACTCGATCTTGAAACCTTCGCCGTCGATCTTGTTCAGCATCTGGAGGCAAACCTGCACCGCGCCACCGGACCGGATCATTTCGCCGAAGAAGACTTCGCTCTTCGGCTGAAGATGATTGGCCGTATATTTGAACAGGGCAAAGTTGAGTTCGCACAGCCGGCGGGTGCGTTCCGCGTCCCCGCATTCGAACGCGATGATCGCCCGCATCGCCAGACCACGGGCGGCATTGTAGATCATGGCGACGGGACGGGGCGCCATTTCCTCGATGAACTGAACCAGCTCGTCGAGAGTCGCCACGAGATCATCCCACTTGCCGAGAAAGAGTTCGCCATGCCATTTCGCGGTCAGCGCGGACATCACGAGCATGCGCCCGTCGATACGCACGCCCCCGCGACGCGGCAGAAGTTTCGCTTCCTCGATCGTCTCGGCCAGCTGGGGCAGGAACTGCGCCAGCGTGCTGCCCTGATTGAATTCCATCATCTTGTAGACGTAGATGACGGAGGCGACGACACGGCTCTTGGTATCCAGGTCGGCATAGGTCAGGACCTGCCAACACGCAAACATCAGCGATTCACGATTCCTGACCCTGGTCCGCGCGCGAAAGAAGACGGCCGCGAATTCCTTTTCGTTGACGACGAACAGTTTCTCCAGACCGTACCCCTTCGCGTATTCGACCTTGATCGACGGCGAAACGGGTTCGATCTCGATTTTCCTGAATGGCAGGTCCTTGTCACGAAACTTGACGACCAGATTCCATTCCGGCTCATCATCTTTCGTCGACAAGGGCCCCAGATCTTCCGGCCATGTATAGCGACCCAGAACCACGCGCTGCTCTCTGGAAGTGCCGACCACCTCGAACTCGATCGGCCTCCTCGCCGGAGAATCAATGAACAACATGATCTTGTTTCGAGTGATCTTGGCCCTTTGCACATGAAGTTCGTTCGCGGCGCCGGAAAGGCCGGGAATATGCATATGCCCACCTTCAAATATTGCGACAAAGCCGGATGCCATCGCTGTAACGACGGTTAAGGAGCCAAGGCCGCTTCAGAATCTCACCCCCAGTGGCTGCCGTCATAATGAACTTGCGTCAAGCCATAACTTTTCCAGGATCGGCCCATGGCCGCTGGCGCTTCGGGAAGCCGGCCTGGCGATGCCGCATCGTTGCGGCGCTTTTTCCGCCATGATAGTGTGCACGCCTTCGACGCTCGGCGCGGGGCACAAGGTATTCGTCAAGACGCGCATTGTTCATCAAACGTGTTTGAAGGCGTCTTCGGGCGCTGCCCGGCTCCGCTTTCGAGGCGCCGATGCGTAGATCGGTCCATAACTTGCCGCATATGCTTCCCGAACTACCGCAGCGAAAAATTCTCGTCATTTCCGACCGCTATCCGCCGAATGCCCAAGGTGGGGCTGAACTCAGCCTGCATCTGATGCTCTCCGCCTCGGATCGCAAGGCCGACCTTCTCGTCGTCACCTTCAACGAGAAGGCGGAGACCGGCAAGCTCTACCAGATCGATGGCATCGATGTTCTCGAGCTGCCGTCTCAGGCTCCCTGGCCGCTGCATCGCATTTCCTTCGCCGCCTATCGGAAGATCCGCGAGGGAAAATGGGCTTGGTGGCGTTTCATCCGCTTGGCCTGGCTCACCGCCATCTACATGTTCCTGGCATGGCCCTTGAGCCGGATCCAGGCCCGCTCCCTCGCCTTCGATGTCCAGTTCGTCCGCAAGGGCGACGTGCGGCGGATCATCGATTTCGACGAGCAGCGGACCGGATTCTGTCGCCGCATGATCCACGAAGTGGTTCGCCGGGTTCGGCCCCGGCTGATACACGCGGACAACCACCGAAGCATCCTCGCGGTCCACGACATACCGCGACGGGGTTTGAGCATCATCGGCGTGGTGCGGGACAATCGCTTTCATTGCGCGCGTCCCGACCAATCCATGATGATCGGCAATCGCATGTGCGGCCTCTGCGACATCGAATGTTCCGAAGGTATCGGCAAGGTGCCGGAAAGCCGGCGCATTCTCATGCGCCGGACCCGTCTCTACCGCCAGGACGCGCTGCGGACGATGAACCGTATCGTGGTGACCAGCCAGTTCCTGCACAATCAGATCGCCCAATTCATCAACCAGGCGAAGCTGCAACGGGTCTCCAACGGCGTCGATCGGCTCCAGATGGTGCTCCGATCCGTCTCGGGGGTCGCGGAAAGGCCGGGCATCAACATCCTCGTCGTCGGTATGCTGAACGACAGCAAGGGCCAGGAGGAATTGGTCCGCCACCTGCCGACGCTGCTGGAGAAGGTGCCCGACGTCACGCTGCATATCGCGGGCCGGGGAGAAGACACCGCCCGGAAGATCGAGCAACTGGCCAAGGATCTCGACATCTCGGACCGGATCGTCATGCACGGCTATCTGGGGCGTGCCGCCCTGTTCGAGCTCTATGCCTCCGTGCAGATCGTCGCCCTCCCCACCATCTGGCCCGAACCCTTCGGCCGCGTGCCGTTGGAAGCCGGCCTCGCGCGGCGGCCGGTTGTCGCTTATCGGATCGGCGGCCTCGCCGAGACGATCGTCAACGACAAGACCGGCATTCTCGTCCCCCATCTCAACATGCGCGCCTTCATCAACGCCTTGATCGAGCTCGCGAACGATCCTCGGCGGCGGCGGAAACTGGGGGCGGCGGCGGCCGAGCATGTGCTCGCCCAATACGACAGCACGCGACTGACCAAGGAGCTGCTGGCGCTCTGGGACGAAGAACTGTCGAAGGTCTGAGCGCCCTCAGACCTTCTTCACCAGTTCGTCCAACGCCCATGCCGCCGTGACTTCGCGATCGGTCGTACCCGGTGTTGGACAGATCAAGGGAATCATCATCCTGTTCCCCAGCCAGGCGGCAAGCATCGCGGGCCAGGACGGCGCGGCCGCGAGATCGTCGGCGCCAGGGCAACCCGGCCCCCGCACGATCCGCGCCAGCCAGGTTGCAAGCGCCGGCAACTGCTCGCTCGCCACGGTATTCCCATGCCTGGGTACCGTTCCTTGGACGAGGTGCGGCAGGATCTGGTTCGAGAATTCAGGCGACCCGATGAAGCGAACGATCATGTCGCGCCAGCTTGTTCCGGGTGCGACGTCGAGATCGCTTGGCTTGCTCGTCTCCCGGCCGAGAAACGCGACGAACCCCATGGCCATGTCATCCCGTCCGGGCGCCATCTCCGGAAAACCCGCGCCACCGGCCGGCGCGATCGGGGGCAATCCCTTGCGCTTGCTCATGCCCCCTCCTTCCCGGCGCCGAGCGGCATGAAGCCAAGGCGCGTCATTTCGGCGACGATATGCGCTTCGACCCGGTCAACAGGGATTTCGCCGATACACCGGCACTCTCCGGCGTGGAAGATCGCACGCCCCGCTTCCCTGACCTCGCAAGGGCTGCAATCCTTCTCCAGCGCGATGCTGGACGACGTGGAGCGAAGCGGCCCTCGCGTCTTCACGTTGGTTGGCGCGAAAAGCCCGACAACGGGCAGGCCCATGGCGTTGGCGACATTCATGACGCCACTGTCGTTACTGACGAAATAATGGCACGCCGTCATCGCCCGGGCCATTTCGCCGATCGAGCCGCCAGTCATGTCGATCGTTCCCTCGACATATTCCGCAGGCGTGCCAAAGGAGGCGCATTCATAGCCCCGGCGTCTCAGGCGTTCCGCGAGTTCGGTGAAATAGGGCCAGCGCTTCGAAACCCAGAAACCCGTCTTCGAACCGCCGTGGAAGCCGATCAGGCGCCGCTCGCCGCCACCCCGCCAGGCGATTTCGCCCAGATAATAGCCCTCG
>JAQVKV010000263.1 GCA_028694545.1 Zavarzinia sp.
GCGTGGCGCTGCCGCCCCTGATGAACGAATTCATCAATATCCTGAAGGTGACGTCGCTCGCCTATGTGATCTCGCTGCGTGAGATCATGGCGGTCGTGAACGACGCCATCGCGACCTCGTTCCGCTTTGTCGAATGGTATTGCGCGGCGCTGGTCTATTACCTGGTGATCGTCTCGATCCTGATGCTGGCCCAGGCCGCCGTCGAGAAGCGTCTGACCCGGTGAGGCCGGGGACGCGGCCGGTCTCTACGGCCGCGCCCCCGCGTCACGCCGCCCAGCCCTGCGGCACCTCACCCTCGATCGAGGTGCGGTAGAGGGTGCGAGTGTAACGCGATCGATCATATTCGGTCGCGGTGTGCAAGAGGCCCCGATTGTCCCAGATGACGAGGTCGCCCGGCTTCCATTCGTGGCGGAAGACCCGTTCCGGCCGCGTCGCGAAGGCGAGCAGGTCCTTCATCAGGGCGACGCCGTCCTCGTCCGCCATGCCCGAGACACCCGCCACCTCGATCCCGCCGAGATAGAGCGAATGCCGGCCCGTCACCGGATGACGGCGGACGATCGGATGTAGGATATCCGGCGTGCGGGCGCGCTGTTCGGGGGTCAGGGGGGTCGCCCCCGTGCGCGCGCCATACATGCGGCCATAGCTGAAGCGGGCGAAGCGCCCGCGCACCAGGGCTTTCCGTTCTTCCGGCAGGGCGTCCCAGGCGGCTTGCGTGTCGGTGAACCAGGTGGCGCCGCCCACGGCCGGGACCTTCAGGGCGTAGAGCATCGTATAGGCCGTCGGCTGGCGCATGTAGGACATGTCGGTGTGCCAGCCGAAACCCTCGTTGGCGTGGCCGAGCGGGCGGCCGTCCACCACCTCGTTCGACAGGACGAAGAGCTGCGGATAGCCGGGCAGGGTGAACTGTTGCAGCACATGGTGCTGCAACAGGCCGAACATCGAACCGAAGCGGAGGAGGTCATCCGGCCCCAGCGCCTGCCCCGGCACGACGACGATCTTGTTGTCGTGCAGGAGATCGACGAAGCGGGGCTGGTCCGCCGCCGTCAGATCGCGGACGTCGAGCCCTTCGACCCGGATGCCGCAGACGGGCGAAGCAGGCGAGAGACGCATCATTCCCCCGTGCCGAACCATTTGGCGTCGAGACCGGCGAGGAAGCCGTCGGCCTTCATCTCGGCCAGCACGGCATCGACCTTGGCCGCGAGGTCTTTGTCCTCCTGGCGCATGGCGATGCCAGCGCCCTTCTTGTCCCAGACGTCGGTCACCTTGACCCCGGTGTGACCCTTCAGGTTGTATTTGAGCGCGGGCACGTTGTTCACCACGCCGTCGATCCGCTTCGCCTCCAGGTCCTTGATGGCGAAGACGAGGGAGTCATAGGTCTTCACCGTCGCGAAGGCGCCGAGATTCTTGCGCGCCCAGGCCTCGCCCGAGGTGCCGATCTCGACGCCGACGGTCTTGCCCGTCAGGTCCTCGGGCTTTGCCACCGTCGAATCCATGGGGATGGCGGCGCCGATGCCGAAATCGATATAGGGGGTGGAGAACAGCACCTGTTCGGCGCGCTCGGGCGTGATCGTCATGCCGGAGATGATCAGGTCCGAACGGCCGGATTTCAGGTGGCCGATGATACCCTTGAAGTCGACGATGACCCATTCGATCTTCAGGCCCAGGCGGCGCCCCAGCTCATTGCCGAGGTCGACGTCGTAACCGACGTTCTCGCCGTTCTCCATATATTCCATGGGCGGATAATTGGAGCCGTTGGCGATGGTCACGGTGCCTTTCGCCGTGATCTTCTCCAGCGTGGTCTCGGCATGGGCCGGCGACAGCCCCAGCATCAGCGCGGCCGCGGCGGCGCCGATCAGAAGGTGGCGGCGGGACGACGATACGGGATTCCACATGGCTCTCTCCTTGGGGTGGTTTGCGAGGGGCGGGGTCAGGGGTGAAGACGCCGGGCCAGGCGGGCTTCCAGCCAGCGGGCCAGGATCGACAGCGGAATGATCAGCGCGAGGTAGCAGAGCGCGATCGCCGCGAAGGGGCTGAAGGTATTGGCCTTCCAGGTCATCACGTCGATGCCGGTGCGCAGGATGTCGGTGATCGCGATCGCCGACAGCAGGGAGGTGTTCTTCAGGTTGGTGATCACCTGATTGGTCATGGGCGGCAGGATGCGCATCAGGGCCTGTGGCAGGACTACGTGGCGCAGGATGTGAGGGCGCCGCAGGCCCAGCGCCGCCGCCGCTTCGAGCTGGCCCCTCGGAATTGAGACGATGCCGGCGCGGATCACCTCGGAGGCATAGGCGGCGAGGGTCAGCGCCAGGCCGAGGATGCCGACGAAGAAGGCCGAGAGGTAGAGGCCCGTCACCGGCAGGCCGTAATAGAGAAAGATGATCGTGACGAGCAGCGGGATGGAACGGAACGTCAGGATATAGGCATTGGCGAAGATCTTCGCCGGCATGGATTTCGAGACCTGCATGATTGCCAATATCGTGGCGATTAAGATGCCGATCGCGCTGGATAAGAGCGTCGCGGCGAGCGTTATTTCAGTCCCTTTTAGAAACAAAGGCAGGGTTTCCATGAAAATATTGGAATCGAAATCCATATTTCCTCTCGATTTCCTTTGTTTCCCGTCTGGGATGTAAGGGGTTCTCCCGAAGATTTTGGCTGCTCTATTTCATTCTTTTCTTGATGGTGAGGTTCGCTTCCAATTGGAACAAGTCGAAATTATACTGACATTCATATCTCTGGAGATATGAATGTGGCGTCGCTTCGGCGCTGCAATCAGGGAATGGCGGGGAGCGGGGGATGATGTCCGTATTGCCGGAACTGGATCCGCGCCTGCTGCGCGCTTTCGTCGTCGTTGCCCAGGAACTGCATTTCAGCCGGGCCGCCGAACGCCTGGGGATCGCCCAGCCGCCGCTCAGCCAGCAGATCCGCCGGCTGGAGGACAAGATCGGCTATCCGTTGTTCCGGCGTGGCACCCGAAGGGTCGAGCTGACCGAGGCGGGAAGGGTTCTGCTCGACGTCGCCAATACGCTGTTCGAGCAGATGACCTATGGCGTCAATGCCGTGCGCCGGGCCGGGCGGGGCGAGGTGGGGCGCCTGCGCATCGGCTTTCCGACATCACTGGCCCTCTCGGTCATTCCAGGGGCGGTGCGTCGGTATCGCGAGCAATATCCGGAGGTGGTGCTCGAGCTTCACGAACTTGCGACGGCCCGACAGGTGGAGGCGCTGCACGGCGGCACCATCGACGTGGGCTTCCTGCGCGAGCCGCTGAGCCATCCGACATTCGGGCTGGAGACGCTTTATGCCGAACCGATCCTGGTGGCGATCGGGCGGGACCATATGCTGGCCCGCCTGCCGGGTATTCCGCTTGGCTCACTGGCGATGGAGGATTTCATCCTGTTCCGGCGCAGCATCGGCTCGGAACTCTACGACCGCATCATCCGGCTATGCCACGGGCACGGCTTCGTGCCCCAGATCGCCCAGGAGGTTGAGGATTGGCAGACCATCGCGGCGCTTGTCGGCGCGGGGCTCGGCATCGCGCTGGTGCCCGCCTCGATCACGCGGCTGCAGCTTGACGACGTGGTCTATCGCCCGCTGGATCCGCCGAACGTCAGCACCAATGTCGTCATGTGCTGGCGAAAGGACAAGCTGGCGCCCGTCGTGGACCGTTTTCTGGAGATTGCACGGGCCTGCCTGTCGTCCGGCAGGCCCGCCGCCTGATCACATCAGCCTGATCACATCAGCCTGATCACATCAGGTTGGCGAAGAAGTCGTTGCCCTTGTCGTCGACGACGATGAAGGCGGGGAAATTCTCCACCTCGATCTTCCACACCGCTTCCATGCCGAGTTCCGGATATTCCAGGACCTCGACCTTGCGGATGCAGTTCTGGGCGAGGATCGCGGCCGGGCCGCCGATCGAACCCAGATAGAAGCCGCCGTGGGCCTTGCAGGCGTCGGTCACCTGCTTCGAGCGGTTGCCCTTGGCCAGCATGACCATGGAACCGCCGGCGGCCTGGAACTGGTCGACGTAGCTGTCCATGCGGCCTGCCGTCGTCGGCCCGAAGGAGCCGGAGGCATAGCCGGTCGGGGTCTTGGCCGGGCCGGCGTAATAGACCGGATGATCCTTGATGTACTGGGGTAGGCCCTGGCCCGCGTCCAGCCGTTCCTTCAGCTTCGCGTGGGCGATATCGCGGGCCACGATCATCGGCCCGGTCAGCGACAGGCGGGTGCGGATCGGATATTGCGACAGGGTTTTCAGGATCTCCGCCATCGGCTTGTTCAGGTCGATCTGGACGACCTCGCCCTCGAGGTCGTCATGGGTGACCTCGGGCAGATATTTGGCGGGATCGTGTTCCAGCTCTTCCAGGAAGACGCCGTCCTTCGTGATCTTGCCGAGGATCTGGCGGTCGGCCGAGCAGGAGACGCCGATGCCGACGGGGCAGGAAGCGCCATGGCGCGGCAGGCGGATGACGCGGACGTCGTGGCAGAAATACTTGCCGCCGAACTGGGCGCCGATACCGGACAGCTGGGTCAGCTTGTGGATCTCGGCTTCCAGCTCCCGGTCACGGAAGGCGCGGCCGAGTTCGTTGCCCGAGGTCGGCAGGTCGTCGAGATATTTGCAGGACGCCAGCTTCACCGTCTTCAGGTTCAGCTCGGCCGATGTGCCGCCGATGACGATGGCCAGGTGATAGGGCGGGCAGGCGGCGGTGCCGAGCGTCTTGATCTTGGCTTCCACGAACTTCAGCAGCGAGGCCGGGTTCAGCAGGGCCTTGGTCTCCTGGTAGAGATAGGTCTTGTTGGCCGAACCGCCGCCCTTGGCGACGAAGAGGAACTTGTATTCGTCGCCCGGTGTCGCATAGAGGTCGATCTGCGCCGGCAGGTTGTTGCCCGTGTTCTTTTCCCGATACATGTCGAGGGGCGCCATCTGCGAATAGCGCAGATTGGTCTCGGTATAGGTACGGGCGACCCCGCGCGAGATTGCTTCCTCGTCCTTGCCGTCGGTCCAGACATAT
>JAQVKV010000264.1 GCA_028694545.1 Zavarzinia sp.
CCGACGCCCAGGCGGTGTCGGAAGGCCTGGCCGGGATCGGCCGGGTCGCAGCGCAGGGCGCTCGCGAGGCGGAGAAGGTCATGCATCGCCATCGCCTTTCCCGGCATGGCGCAGACGGGCGAGCAGCACCTCTATGAAGGCGGGACCGAAGACGCCGACCAGATAGGCGGCCGATCCGGCCGCGCCCCCGGCCGGGATCGCCTCGGGCGGCAGGCCAAGCCAGCGGGTGATGATCGCCATCGAGAGGCTGCCCATCCCGGCCGCGATCAGCCCGCCGAGCAGGATATGGCGCAGCGCGTCACGCAGCCGCATCTTCGTGGTCAGCGCGTTGGTCGCGCCGCCAAGCGCGCCCCAGGCGGCGAGGATCACCGCCGTGGAGGCGAGCAGTTCCTTCAGCGCCACCGCCAGAAATCCGGTTTCGTCATTCATCGTCGGATCTCCAGGAGCGGAATGGAGGTGATCGAGCCCAGCCGCTCGAGGTCGAGCGTCACGTCGAGCACGTCGGTGTCGAAGCGGACCGGGACATCGAACTCGAAGCCTGCGGTGACCGCGACGCCAGAACCCGGCGCGGTGGTGAAGGTGATGACGCCGGTCGTGGTATCGACGGACCAGCCGGACGCTTGGGGCGCGCTATTCAAGGCGACCGCGACCGAACCTGCGACCGGCTTGGCGATGGTCCGCACCCATGTCTGGCTGCCCGAGGCGTAGCGCTTCGCCAGCTGGAAGGCGGTCGTCGCGCCATTGCCGGTGCCGATCGACTGATCGGTCGGCGAAGGCGTGCCCGAGGGCAGGCAGGATTTGTGATCGCCCCAGTCCTTGAACCGGAAGCCATGGAGGCGACCGTTGCGTGCCTCGAAGAAGGCCACGACCGCCGCCAGATCGTCGGCGCGTCGGATGCCGTAGGCGACGTCGTAACGGCGGCGCGAGTTGGCCCAGCTGGCATTGCGTTCCTCGTCGCCCGAGGCCAGCTCGACGATTTGCGTGCGCCGCTCGGGCCCACCGCGCGCGCCTCGGCTGATGTTGTCCGGGAACCGGACCTCATGGAACGCCATGGCTTACATCCCCCTCCGCCCGAGCGAGACCGCCCGTGCGATGTCCGCCGCGACCTGCGTCCGGGATTGCCTGAAACTCTCGGCGTCGCGGGCCATGATGGTGACGTTGACCCCGCCGCTCGTGCCGTAGCTTTGGGCCTCGCGGCGAGAGAGCACCCGCTCGCCGCGCTGCAGGATCGCGGGCACCTCGTCGTGGCGAAGGCCGACAGCGCCGCCAGAATGCATCCGGGGCGCGGCGGCGAAGGCCATGGCCGGGACCATCCGTGAAGGCCCGGACGAGCCGACCATGCCACCCGCGTGCAGGATGTTGGCGAAGATCCCGCCCGCGCCGCCAAGCGCGCCCGAGAGCGCGTTGGCGATGGGACCGAGGATGAAGCGCCGCGCCGCAAGTTTCGCCAGATCGGCGATGAGCGAGGTCACCAGATCGCGGAAGTTCAGCTTGCCGGTTTTGACAAACTCTCCGACCGCGTCTTCGGCCGACTGAAACGCGCTGACGAGGCTCTGGCCGATATCGCCGCCGATCTCCCGCGCCCGGCTGGCATAGTCCGAGAGCGCCGCCGTAACCGCCTGCCAGCCGGTCAGCGCACGCTCGGCCCCGTCGCCAGCGGCGGTTCCGGCATCGCGGGCAGCACCCCCGGCGCCATTGGCCGCGGCAGTGGTGTCGTCGAGCCCGGCCGCGAGTGCATCGGCGGAGGTCGCGGCGTCCGTCAGCGCGGTTTCGGCCTCCGTGCCAGACCCGGTCACGGCATCCTTCAGCGCCTGCCAGGCGGCGAGCGGCCGGGTCGCGGCATCGGTCAGCATGCCCGCGGCCTCGCGATAGGCATCGGCCCGGGTACGCGCATCATCCGCCATTGCGCCGAGACCGAGATCGGGCGGTGCGATATAGGTCCGGGCAAGTGCGGCGGAGAACGCATCGGCTGCCGCCGTGCCCGCCGCCGTTGCCGCGCCCTCGAACGGGTTGTCGATCCGGCTCAGGTCCACAGCATCTAGGGTGCCGATCCGCGCGCCGCCTTCGCCGGTCGCCCATTCGGGCAGCAGGGCCAGCGCGGCGTTCAGCGTCTCGATGAAGCTGTTGATGCGGGTGACGACGCCGTTCAGCATCGCCTCCACCCCGCCTATCAGCCCGTTCGCGGCCTGATAGGCGAAATCGCCGATGGCACCCGGCAGGCTGCCCCAGATCGCCACCGCACCGTCATACGCGCCCTGGAAGATCGACACCGTTCGGTCGCCGAAACCCACGACGCCCGCGACGGTCCCGTCAAGCGCCGAGAGTGCGGTAGCCTTCAGCCCCTCCCAACCGGCCGCCATGCGGGCGAGCGCGGCGTCGAGCGCGAACCCGACCCGCGACCAGACCTCGGCGGCCAGATCGGAGAGCAGCCGGAAGGCTTCGCCGACGCCACCCACCCGGGCGACGAATTGGGACAGCTGATAGATCAGCTCGCCCGCGCCGACGATCAGAGCGCCGATGCCGGTGCGGATCAGCGCTCCGCGCAGCACGACAAGCGCGGTGGCGAACCCACGGACCGACAGCGCTGCAGCGGCCAGCTCGGCGACCCAGCGGCCCGCGAGGAAGGTCGCGAAGGTCACGGCGTAGGTGGTCAGGCGGCCGATATTGTCGAAGAGACCGCGGATCGCGATGCCGAGCGGACCGGTCCGGCTGGCGACCGCCGCCATCGCATTGGCGACCGCCTCGAGCGCCGGGGCGGCGGCGACGGCAAGCTGGTTCGAGAGCCCGCGCCAGATCAGACCGAGCCGCGAGATCGCGTCGTTCGTGCGCTCGATCTGGTCGGCGTCCTGTTCGGAGACCACAACCCCGAAGGCACGCACGTCCTCCGTTGCCTGGCGCAGTGTCGCAGTGTCGATCCGCGACATGGCGATGGAGCCTTCCTCGCCAAAAAGCTGTCCCGCGACGGCCGCGCGTTCGGCGGCAGGCACGAAGCTCTCGATAGCGGCGTTGATCGCACCGACGCGCTGGTCCAGCGGCAGCGCGATCAGGTCGGTGGCGGAAAGCCCCAGCCGGTCCAGCGCATCAGCGGCAGGACCGGTCCCGGCGGCAGCCTGGCTGAGACGTCGGGTCAGATCCTTCGTGGCCTGTTCGATGCCGGACATGGACACGCCCGCCAACTCGCCCGCGCGCTCCAGCGTCTGGATCGAGGCGACCGTGGTGCCGAGCGACTGGGCGAGTTTGGCCTGCGCATCCACAGTCTGGAGGCCGGAGCGAATCATCGCCACGCCAGCGGCGGCGGCCGCTGCCACGGCGGCTGCGGCGGCCACACGGACCCGTCGCGAGAAGGCCGCAAGCCGGGTGTTCGCCGCTTCCATCTCCCGGCTGAGCTGTCCGAAGCCTCGGGCACCGGCTTCGCCGACACCTTCCAGTTCGGCGCGCACTTGCCGACCACCGACCGCCGCAAGGCGGACGCTCACGCGTTTTTCAGCCATTGGGGCGTTCCATCTGTTCGTTGAGTTTGGCCACCATCACCGCTTCGATGACGGGCAGAAGTTCGGCTGCGACGGCTGGCGGTACACCGAGGGCGTCGCCAAGGGAGAGCGCGGCGCTCAGGTCCCAGCCGATCACCGCGCCGGGCAGGACGCGCAGCTGACCGCCGAGACGGCCGACCAGATCCCAGACCTGCCAGCCCTCATGGGTCAGCGGCCGGTTCAGCCGCGCCGGGCACCCTTCGCACGCCGTTTGGCAGGCGTCGCAATATCGATCGCCCCCGCCGAAGGACCATTCGGCGAGAGCGCGGAGGCGTTTTTTTCCTGCTCCAGCAACAGGCCCTTCGAGACGTAGGTCAGTTGGAAGGCCTCGAAGATCGGCCAGATGTCGAGCAGCGCGTCGATAGCCTCAGGGCTGGGATCGATCGGCTTGCTTTCCGCATCGCCGATACCCTCCCAGGCGATCACCGCCCGCCGCGCCAGCGCCTTGGCGAAGGCAACGGCGCGCTCCTCGTCGGAAGCCTCGTCCGGCACCGCCTCGACAGCGGGATCGTTGCGCGTCGCCACCATCAGCGCGGTGGTCAGCGGGCGCAGTTGCACGCGCACACCGGGGGCGAGGTCATGCCAGCGGGGCGCATTGGTCAGGTCGAGCGTCAGCATCAATACGTCTCCACATCGTTCACAAGGCTGGCAGTGCACATCCGGCCGACGACGCTGTCGCGCGCGGCCTGCCAGTCGAAGGTGGCCTGCACGCCCTGCGGCCCGGAAATCTCGATGCGCGGACGTGGCAGGTAGACGGCGTGCACGGTGAAGGTGAAGCTCTCGCCGGACGGCAGGACGTAGGCGAACTCGAGCTCGCACGGATCGCCGTTGATCGCCTGCGTCACCAGTGTGCTGTCAGCGAACCGAACTTCGATGGATCCCGTCAACGCGGCGATGGACGGGTCCGCGCCATCGATGCGGCCGTCCGAGCGGATGGTCTCGATCCGGTCGAGGTTGTTGGCATAGGTGATGTCGGCCGAGACCACGTTGCCGAGCGCCGTTCCATTCCGCGTGATCGATCCGTTGAAATGACCGAAGCGCTTCAGCTCCAGCGCGGCGGGCGTTCCGGCGCTCGTCGTGGTCCCGACCGTTTCTCCCTGTGCCACCAGCCGGGCTGTCGCGGTCAGCAGACCAGACCGCTGCATCTGCCAAGTGATCTGGTCGAGCACGCAGCCGGAATACATGGCGTAGCGCGGCACCTCGGGCATGCCTGTCTCGATAGAGAGGCTCGGCAGCGTCCAGGCGCCGGACCGGAACTCATGCGTCCAGGGGCCGGTGCCCGCGGTGGTCGGCGCGCCGAAGGCCGCCTTCAGCCAGAAGCCGAAAGCCTCGGCGTCGAGCGGCACGACGACGTCGCCATCGTCCGTCACCGCGTCCTTGATCGGCGCCAGCGGATCGCGGCCGTAGCCGAGAAGTTCGGAGTTAAGAAGCGGCTGCT
>JAQVKV010000265.1 GCA_028694545.1 Zavarzinia sp.
GACCCGCATGTTCGTGCCCCGCGAATCGCAGGACGAGGCTGCCGCCATTGCCCGCGCCGTCGCCGAGAAGATCAAGGTTGGCAATCCCTTCGAGGATGGCGTGACCATGGGGCCCGTGGTCTCCGACGTGCACTTCGACAAGATCCAGGGCTTGATCGCCAAGGGGATCGAGGAAGGCGCCACCCTGGTCACCGGTGGCCTCGGCCTGCCGGAAGGCCTGAACAAGGGCTACTTCGTGCGCCCGACCGTCTTCGCCAACGTGACGAACGACATGACCATCGCGCGCGAGGAAATCTTCGGGCCCGTGCTGTCGATCCTGCCCTATGACACCGAGGACGACGCGATCCGCATGGCCAACGACACGGTCTATGGCCTGTCGGGCTACGTCCAGTCCGGCAATATCGAGCATGCCCGGAAGGTGGCGGCGCGGCTGCGTACCGGCAATGTTCATCTGAACGGCGCCGGGCCCGATTTCGCGGCGCCCTTCGGCGGCTTCAAGCAATCCGGCAACGGCCGCGAGTGGGGCGAATTCGGTCTCGAGGAATTCCTCGAGGTGAAGGCGGTTCTCGGCTGGGAAGCCGCCTGACACGACGATATGTCCCGGGTCCGCTGCCACAACCGCGGGCCTGGGACAATTTGCCATCGCCCTTCTCGCCGCGGCATTCCTATCATTGTGACATTGTAACGTGAGGATTTTCGGAATGGTCGCGAACGAGGCGTCGGCACGCAACGACTACACGTCCATCGCCAAGCTGCTGCACTGGTTCATGGCGGCACTGCTGATCGGGGTCTGGATCGTCGGCTTCCTGCTCGACGACATGCCGAAGGGCCCGGACAAGATGGCGATGGTCAACCTGCACAAGGCCGTGGGCAGCACCGTGATCGTGCTTGTCGGCCTGCGTATCGTGTGGCGCCTGTTCCACCCGGTGCCGCGCCTGCCGGACAGCATTCCGCCAGTCCTGCAACTGCTCGCCCGCCTCGGCCAGTTCCTGCTCTACGGGCTGATGATCGGCATGCCGGTCTCGGGGTGGCTCATGAGCTCGGCCTTCGGCTATCCGGTCATGATGGCCGGCATCATCGAAATGCCCAATCCCTTCTCGGCGCCCGATCCGGAACTTGCCCAGGCCTTCGCCAAGGCGCATGGCCTGATGGCTTGGATTCTCGCCCTGACCGTGATTGCCCATATCGCCCTGGCGCTGAAGCATCACTTCTTCGCGAAGAACGACGTGCTGCTGCGCATGCTGCCGCGCCTGCGCTGACGGCGCGGCAAGCCGACCGGCTCAGAGGCCGCCGTCCTGGAAACACCAGACGGCGGTCTTCTTTATTTCCATGTCCTCGAGCGCGCGTGAGACAGGGACCTGATACTCGATGAGGCGGCGCAGCCGCTCACGCGGGAGATAGGAACGGCCCGGATCACCGATGAGGACAAGGGCCCCACTCGCCGCGAGTGCCGCCAGCCAGTCGGTCACCCGTTTCGCCATGGGGGCCTCGTAGCAGACGTCGCCCGCGAGGACGACATCCACCCCGAGATCCGTCCGGCCGATGACGTCTCCCGCCACGAGCTCCACCGTCTCGCCATTCTGTTCGGCGTTCAGGGCGATGGCGGTGAGGGCGAAATCATCGATCTCGTTGGCAAGGACGCGGGCCGCTCCCGCCTTCGCGGCCGCGATGGCGACGATGCCGGAGCCGGAGGCGAAATCGAGCACGCGGCACCCCCTGACCAGGGCCGGATTGTCGAGGAGATAGCGCGCAAGTGCCTGTCCGCCGGCCCAGGCGAAGGCCCAGAAGGGCGGCGGCAGGCCCATCTGGCCCAATTCATCCTCCGTGCGCTGCCAGAGATCCATCGCCTCGGTGGCGAGATGGAGCGCGAGTTCCGGGGTATGGGGGGGCACGACGATCCCGGTGTTTTCCAGGATGAAGCGGCGGCGGTCGGTGATGGGGGCAGGGGCCATGATGGCGAGAGCTTGTCCGAGCTCGGACACTTCGGCAACTGGCGATCCGCGGGGGCGTCCCGGACAAGAAAAAAGGCCCGGCCGATTCGGCCGGGCCTTTCGTCCTGCGTGGGGTATCAGGCGCGGAACAGGCCGCCGCAGGCGCCGCAGACGACGTTGACGTAGTAGTTGGTGTCGAGGCCGACGGTCCAGCCGACGTGGCCGCACCACGGGCACTGGGTGTAGCCGCTGTAGGCGGCCTGACCCTCGGTGTCGCCCTGGGGCGGCTTGGCCAGGAGGATGCCCAGCTTGCTCTTGTCGATATTGGCGGCGTCGGCCTCTTCGATCTTGGTGCCGCGCTTGATGGTCAGTTCGTTGCTCATATCGTCTCTCCGTCTCCGAGGGGGAGTTTCCCATGTCTGTCCGAGGGAATGATGTCGCCCCGGCCTGATGAGGACACTACCGAAACCCCGGGGGAGGCTCAGTGAGCGACGTCACAGGGACGCCCGCACAAGAGTGACGAACGTCACATTTCGGCCACTGTGTCGCACCTTGCTCTCTCTTTCCTCCCGTTCCGGGCTTCGTCTGTTTCGGGAGCGGCTTCAAAAGTATGGTTAAAGAAGAAATGCGGGTGCCAGGGAAGACGGCAAGAAATTCCCATCCATAACGGCTGCATTGTGGGAGTAACGATTCATCCCACCATATTGGTGGAAGCGCAGGTCGGTATCTTCGATTTCGGCGACGTTCCCGGTCGATGTGAGTTCGGTGACGACACAGAATGCAATTCGAAAGGCCACTTGGTTCGCATGTGTCGAGGAGACGGGAATTTCGTCACTTCGACCTTAAAACGAATGCAAATGCTCCTATTTTGGTGCCGTGCGCACTCGATGTGGGGGTAGCTGATTTTGACGATCCAGGCGGCTTGGGGCACTGCAAGCAAAGGGCACAGTTGAAGTGCTGGCGAGGCGGAAGAACATGAAACACGGACAGCGCGTACCTTCATCGACGGGAAAGAACAATCGGCTGAGGATGGTGCTGTCATCTACGGCCCTCGTCTCCACCCTGGCCGTGGCCACCTGGGGCACCGCGCAGGAAGCGGTGCCGGTTTCCGGTGACCAGTTCGGTTACGATACCTACAATGGCGACGCGGTCTCGGGCGTCAGTGGCCGGTTCGACCTGTTCGGCGGCGGCGACGACAATGGCGCGCTCTACGGTGGCGCCCCCAGCATCGCGATCCCGATCGGTCACGATTTCGGCTTGCAGTTCGATGCGATCGCCGGTGTTGCCGCGGACGAGGCGGGCTTTGCCGGCGGTGCCGCGCAGTTCTTCTATCGTAGCCCGACGCAGGGCATGATCGGTGCGGCTGCCGGTGGTTATTACATCGAAGGCCAGAAGCAGTATGGCGCGGCCGCCATCGCCGAATATTACCTCGACAACGTGACCCTCGAAGCCTTGGCCGGCTACCAGTGGGGCGACATCGTCGACGAGTCCTTCTACGGCCGTCTCGGCGCTTCCCTCTACGTCAACCCGGACTTCCGCCTTGGCGCGGGTGTCGCCTATGACGAAGAGACCGGCTGGGGCGGCGATGTCGGCGCCGAAGCCTATATCGCCGACGTCCCGGGCCTGGCGCTGTTCGCGAACGCCTATTTCGACGAAGACAATGTCACGGGTGTCGGCGGCGTGCGCTTCTACCTGACGCCGGCGACGTCGCTCGTCTCGAGCGACCGTACGAAGCAGGCGGGGGGCGTCAGCCTCATGGACCTGCACCGCAACAGCGGGCTGCGCGCCAACTTCTTCGGGCTCACCGGTTCGGGCTTCGGCCTGCGCCAGATCAGCCTCGCCGGCGGCGGTGCTCTGCCAAGCGGCGGCAATGGCGGAAACGGTGGCAACGGCGGGAACGGCGGCAATAACGGCGGTGGCAACAACGGCGGCGGCAACAATGGTGGTGGCGAGGGCTCGAACGGCCTGATCGACACCGTCCAGGATGTGGTCGACAACGCCCTTGGCGGCACCGCGCTCGACCCGGTGGTCGGTCTGGTCGACACGCTGGTCGATCCGGAAACCGGCGCTCTGGCTCCCCTGACCGGCGCGCTGAACGATGCGACCGACAGCAATGCGGGCGGCCCGCTGGCGCCGGTGAACGACATCGTCGACGCGCTGGCCGGTGGTTCCGACTCGTCGCTCGGCGGTGTTGTCGACGGCGTGCAGGATCTGGTCAGCCAGGACGCGAACAGCAGCAGCTACAGCGGTGGTCTGATCGACCTCGTCCAGGGTGTCGTCGGCAACGCGCTGGACGGCACGGCGCTCCAGCCGCTGGCGGACGGCGTCGATACGCTGGTCGATCCCTCGACCGGCGCGCTGGCTCCGCTGACATCGGCCCTCAACGGCGCGACCGACGTCTCCTCGAACGCCCCGCTCGCGGCGGTGACCGAGATCGTCGACGCCCTGGCCGGCACGGATGGCTCGCTCCTCGGCTCCACGACCAATGGCGCCCAGGACCTGCTCAGCATGGACGCGAACAGCGGCGGCACGGGCGATGGTCTGATCGAGGAAGTGCAGTATGTCGTCGGCGATCTGCTCGCCGGCACTCCGCTGGCGCCGCTGGGCGGTGTCGTGGACATGCTGGTCGATCCCTCGACTGGTGCGCTGGCCCCGCTGACCGCGCCGTTGAATGACGCGACGGATGTTGGCGGCAATGGCCCGCTGGCCTCGGTCACCGAGATCGTGGACGGTCTGGCTGGCCCGGACAACGGCGAACTCGCTCCAGTCGTCGACGCGGTGAACGACCTCCTGTCGGTCGATATGGCTGGTGGTGGTCTGCCGGGCCTGCCGACGGACGGCACCAACCCGCTGGAAGGCGTGCCGGTGCTGGGTGACCTGGTCGGTACCCTGACCGATCTCGCCTCGGGCGGCCTGCCGACGGACGGCACCAACCCGCTGGAGGGCGTGCCGGTGCTGGGTGACCTGGTCGGTACCCTGACCGATCTCGCCTCGGGCGGCCTGCCGACGGACGGCGCCAACCCGCTGGAAGGCGT
>JAQVKV010000266.1:0-1997 GCA_028694545.1 Zavarzinia sp.
CGCCTTCCACCACCTTGCCCAGGCTCGTCTCTCCCGGCTCCCCCGCGCCCTCGACCCGGTAGAAGAGATCGATCAGGGCTTCGGGCCGGACATGGAGGGCGCGCAGCAGCAGGCCGAACTTCTGGTCGCCCGCGCAGGCCACCAATTGGCGCCCGGCCGCATGGGCCGCCGCCCGGCGGCGCTCCAGCTCGATCGCGAGATCGCCGGTGACATGATAGCGCGCCAGCCGTTCCACCATGGCCCGGCGCAGGGAGCGGAGCTGTTCCTCGATCTGGCGGCGCTTGATCGCCGGATTACAGACGGGGGCGAGCGAATCCGCGAGGTAGGAAATGCCGCCGTCGTTCAGGCGGAAGGCTTCGTCCCAGGCCCGTTCCGGATCGCGGAAATGGGCGCGCGCCGCCTCGTTGGTCAGGAATTCCGTCTTCGCCTTGGCGATGCGCGTCCCTTCCGAGGCGCGTATGCCCGCCTCCTTGCCCGACGCGTCGTAATCGAGGATGTGCTTCGCGACGAAATTCGGATTGCGCAGCCAGAAGGAATTGTCGAACGCCTTTTCCGGCGTCCAGCGGCGCGGCCAGTCATGGGCCTTGCCGAAGAAATCGAGCAGGGACGCGTTCAGCCGCGCGGTCCAGCGCCCTTCGGTGGTCGCCGCCTGTCCCGCCTTTTCCTCGAACTCCATGTCGAATTTGGTGAGCACGAGGAAGAGCGCATTGTCCTGCCGGGCGCGTTCCTCGGGTGTCGCGCCATGGGTCGCGTCGATCCAGTCCTTCACCATGGCCGGCAGGGTGCGGACTTCCTGGTTCGACGGGCCGATGCACAGCAGCATCGACGTCAGTTCCCGTTCGGCGCAGTAACGCTCGAACAGATAGGCGACCTTGCCGCGCAGATAGACGGAGCCGAGCGCGCCCGCCTGTTCGAGGAAACGGCGCGGATCGGGGAAATTCTCGCGGCTGCGCGCACCCGGGAAATCCAGCAGATCGGTGTGATCGAAGAAGCCCCAAGGCTGGTCGCGCATGACGATGGTCAGTTCCGCGATCAGGGCCGTCACTTCGGCGCGCGCCAGCTTCGCCTCCCGCCCGTCGCGGGTGACCAGCGTCAGGATCTCGGACGCGGCGCCGTCATGGCCGAGCGCGCCAAGCGCGCGGACATCGATGATCGAGCCCTCGCGCGGCAGCAGCGCCTCGATCCCGGCGAAGGCTTCCTCCGCATGGCCGAGCTTTTCGAGCCCCTGCACGAGGCGGCGATAAAGACCGGTCAGTTCCGGAATGAAGTTCCAGATGGCGGCGAAGAGTTCGGCCCGGTCGGCGAGACGCAGCCTTGGCGCCAGTTCGGCCGCGCGCAGCCAGAAACTGGCGGACAGCGCGCGCACGCCGGCCTGCGGCTTGAAATATTTCTCGAAATATTCCTGCAGGTCGAAGACGTCGTCCGCCGTCAGCGTGTCGACGGGTGCCGCTTCCGCCTTGGGTTCCAGGGCGGCGAAGACCTCGCCCAGGCGCTGGGGCGTGGGTGGTTCCTCCTCCTCCAGATTGAAGTCGGAGTAGTAGGTGTTGCCGATGATCTTCACGACATCGGTCTGCGACAGCAGGCGCAGCGCGACGGGCCGGCCCGCCGGCGTCGGCCGTTCACGCATGGTGAAACGGGTGACGACACCGGTTGCTTCCTGGCTGCCTTCCGGATTGATCTCGGCAACGAAATCGACCACCCGGTCCTCGAAGACCGCCATCAGGGGTTCGGTGCCCTTCCGGGCCAGCACGGAGATCAGATAGGACTTGCCCGCCTGGCTCGGCCCGAAGACCGAAACGCACATAGGCCTTGTGGCGGCCGCCTCCAGCTTGCGCGCGGCGGTCGTGAAACGGCGGAAGTCGCGGCGGAGCGCCGCCTCGTCCTGATGCAGTTTCGCGGGGTTGGCGGCGAACCAGTCGAGGGCGGAAAGCGCCGCCTCGGCGGTGCGGGCGGCTTTCCCGCGCAGCTTCTCGTTCTCGACGCCGTGATCCATGCTC
>JAQVKV010000266.1:2097-4939 GCA_028694545.1 Zavarzinia sp.
CGCCGCCTCGTCCTGATGCAGTTTCGCGGGGTTGGCGGCGAACCAGTCGAGGGCGGAAAGCGCCGCCTCGGCGGTGCGGGCGGCTTTCCCGCGCAGCTTCTCGTTCTCGACGCCGTGATCCATGCTCATGTTCCGTCTCACATCACGTTGAGGACGCCGGTATCGCGCCAATAGCCTTGCGCCGCCTTCAGGGTCTGCAGGCGCAGCGACACCAGGGAACGCCGGCTGTTGCCTTCCGCGTCCTCCACTTCCGTAATCCTGAATTCTTCCCAGCGGTCCATATGGTCCGCGTCCACCTCGCCCCGCTCCAGCGTGACCTTGAGCGGCAGGGGCAGGCCCACCGCCGCCGCCGGATTGGCGAATTCGAGGTAGTAGAGCGGCGTCGCCGGCCAGCGTTCGAGGTCGAGCTGGCGGAAGCCGATGAAGATCGGGGCGTAGAAGTCGAGCTTGAAACTCTCGCCCCCGCCCTCGCCGGTGCGCTTGTCCAGCGTGGGATCTGCGAGGAAGACGTTGCGCCGCTTGATCTGGCCCGAAATCTCCATCTCGCCGAAGAAACGCGCGGTGGATTTCATGGCAAGCCGCGAGGTGCGCATCAGGAAGGCTTCCAGATGCCCTTCGGCGAGGCCACAGAGCATGGCGCCCACGGCGGCCGCCGTCTTCGGGTCCTCGATGCGGGCATTCACGTCGCGGAAGGGATACCAGGTGCCGACCGCATATTGGTGCATGGGCACCAGCCGGTCCGGCATCACCGGCAGTTTCGCCAGCATCACCCTTGTCACCGCCGGCAGGCGCGAGGGCCGGCCCGACAGCAGCAGGATGTCGCAATCATAGGCGTGCACCACTTCGGCGAGGTCGGCCAGGGTCTGGCCGATGACACCGATCGTCGTCGCCTCGATCCCCGAAAGATCGACGGCGACGGGCACGGCATCGAGGTCGAAGCCCTGGGCGCCATGGTCCGCCGCCGCCTCGGCGAAGAATTTCAGCACCCGGCCCGACGGCGGCAGGCCCTTGTCCCACAGGCTGTCGAGGCGCAGCACCTCGGCCCCGGCCTGCGGCCCCTCGCCCCCCTTCTCGTAGCGGTGCAGCAGGGCAAGGCCGGCGGGTTCCAGCACCTGGGTCACGAATTGGCGGCGCAGATGACGCTCCACCTCGGTCTCGGACCCGCGATTGCCGGAGAACAGAAGTTTCAGCAGGGCACTCGGATCGGCGACGCCGGCGCGCGCCAGCGCCTCGCCGATGGCGGGCAGGACGTGGCGTTCGACCACGGCCGCCAGAATATCATCCCCCGCCAGTTTGAAACCTTCGCGAAAATTCTGGGTCGGGTTGATGGCGCGCTGACCCTCGATCGTATAGGTGGTCACGATCAGGTCGGTCGTGCCGCCGCCGATATCGATCGAGGCGACGCGAAGGGCGGGGTCCGCGCCGTAACCTTCATTGTTCCGCACCTTACCCTTGAGGGCGAAGAAGGCACCGTAGTCGCCCCGGAATTTCTGCGCGACTTCCGTATAGAGATAGACGAGCTGGGTGCCGGACGCCTCGTCGAGGTTCAGCACGACTTCGGGCTCCTTGGGCAGGCGGCCGTCGCCCGCCCCTTGCGCCATCAGGTCGAAGGCCAGTTTCACGGCGCCTTCCGCCCGGCGCTTCATGATCCGCTGTTCGGCGACCGGCATGGCCGGCGGCATGGTCAGCACGATCCGGCGCAGGTGACGCGGCACGTCACCATGGCGCCTTGCCATGCGCACGTCCGGCGCATTGATCATGGATATGGCCTGGAACAGGATCTCGACCAGCAGCAGGCCATAGATGGAGGAACGCGAGAAACGCGCGCGCACGGCCGGATTGCCACGCCCGGCCGGCATCTGGCGCAGCACTTCGCCATCCTCGGTCAGCAGGGCCATGATCGGCCCGGTCACCGGCGGTTCGGTGGTCACACCATCGGGCCCGAGACCGTTGAAGCGCCAGCCCTGGACCAGCGGGCGGGTATCCCACAGGTAACGCTTCGGGCTGGACAGGCCGGTGGTGCCTTCGTTGCCAAGCGCGTCGCCCGCGAGGCGCAGCGCCTCCGGGCCGACACGCACCGGACTCGGCCACCAGAAGGCATTGGCCCGGCCCGAGCGGCGCGAGGCCGCGTCCTTGCCGAAACTGGCGCGGGCGAATTCCACCCGGCTCTCGAAGGGCTTGGCGTAGGCCGCTTCCGGATGCCCGAGGTCGCGCAGTTCGAGGACATAGGAATCATTCAGGTCCATGCGCTCGTCCGCATGGGATTCGAGCAGGATGCCGCAGGTCCTGGAATTGCCGATGTCGAGCACGAGATCGACCGCGACCGGCACATGGCGCCCGGCCTCCGAGACGGTATCGACAAGGCGGACCCGGGGCAGGATGTCCGCGCCCTCGATCGCGGCGAGGAAGGTCAGATAGCGCGCCCAATGCTCGCAGGCGTTGGGCAGGTCCTCGTCGCGCAGGGGCCGGTTCGGACGCTGGGCCTGCTTGAAGGCGCGGAACGTCTCGTCCAGCCATTGGTCGACCCAGGCCTCTTCCATGAACCAGGCATTCTTGTCGTCATCGGCGACGAGGCTGAATTCCTGCTGCTCGCTGGCATCGCTCGGGCTCGGCATGACATAGGGCCGGCCCGGCATGCGGTTGCCGAGCGCCGTATCGAAGGCCAGCGTGACACGGTGACTGTTGCCGTCCCGGTCCCGTTCCGGCAATTCGACGACGCGCAGGCGCGCCCAGTTGGAGGGGCCCTGATCGAAGATGTCGGCGCCGGTCGACGACTTGCCCTTCACCTTGAGGTAGGGCAGCGGCACCCAGGCGCCGAGGAACGGCTCGATCCCCTTGCGCC
>JAQVKV010000267.1 GCA_028694545.1 Zavarzinia sp.
ATATCGCCGCTTCGTGAAGGCCGAGAACTTCCTGTGGAATGTGCGCTGTCACCTGCACTTCATCACCGGACGGCCGGAAGAGCGCCTGACCTTCGACGTCCAGCCGGAACTGGCGCGACGCCTGAACTATACCGATCACGCCGGCACCAAGGGTGTCGAGCGTTTCATGAAGCATTACTTCCTGTTCGCGAAGGACGTGGGCGTTCTCACACGCATCTTCTGCGCCAACCTGGAAGAGGACGCGCGCCGCAGCCGCTCCAAGGTGAAGTTGCTGCGCCTGTCGCGACGGGCGAAGGCGCTCGAAGGCTTCATGCGCGAGGGTGACCGCCTCAATGTCGCGACCGAGGATCAGTTCGAGACGACACCGATCGACATGATCCGCCTGTTCGAGGTCGCCCAGCGCCATGAGCTGGACGTCCACCCCCAGGCCCTGCACCTGATCACCCGCAGCCTGAAACGGATCGATGCGTCCCTGCGCAACGATCCCGCCGCCAATGCCCTGTTCCTGTCGATCCTGACCAGCAAGAAGGATCCGGAAACCGCGCTGCGGCGTCTGAACGAGGCCGGCGTCTTTGGCCGCCTCGTACCCGACTTCGGTCGCGTCGTCGCCCAGATGCAATACGACATGTACCATGTCTATACGGTCGACGAGCATACGATCCGGGCGATCGGCGTCCTGGCCGACATCGAGGCGGGGCAGCTTGCCAAGGATCTGCCGCTCGCCAACGAGATCATTCACAAGCTGGTCTCGCGGCGCGTTCTCTATTGTGCCGTGCTGCTGCACGACATCGCCAAGGGCCGGGGCGGCGACCATTCCGTCATCGGTGCCGAGGTGGCGCAGCGCCTGTGCCCGCGTCTCGGCCTCAGCGCGGCCGAGACCGAGACCGTCGCCTGGCTGGTGCGCCATCACCTGCTCATGTCCAACATGGCCTTCAAGCGCGACCTCGCCGACCCGAAGACCGTGCATGATTTCGCCGAAGTGGTGCAAAGCCCGGAACGCCTGCGGCTCCTCCTCGTGCTCACCGTCGCCGACATCAGGGCCGTTGGCCCCGGCATCTGGAACGGCTGGAAGGGCCAGTTGCTGCGCACGCTCTATTACGAGACCGAGCCGCTGCTCTCGGGCGGGCACGCCAGCTTCGGCCGCGACCGCCTGACCGGCATACAGAAGGAAATCGCCGGCCGCCTCAAGGACTGGCAGGAAGCCGACATCGAAAGCTTCTTCCGGCGCTGTTCCGAATCCTACTTCCTGTCGACGGCTCCCGCCTGCGCCGAGCGCCACGCCCGCCTGATGCGCGAGGCCGACCGGGAAGAGGCGCCCCTCACCCTGTCGACCCGGATCGACCGTTTCCAGGCCGTGACCGAGGTGACGATCTATACCGCCGACCATCCGGGCCTCTTCGCCCGGGTGACCGGTGCCTTCTCGGTCTGCGGCGCCACCATCGTCGACGCCAAGATCTTCACGACGAACGACGGCATGGCGCTCGACGTCTTCACCCTGCAGGATGCGGACGGCGGTCCCTTCGACCGGCCGGAACGCCTGGCCAAACTGTCGACCACGGTGGAACAGGTGCTGATGGGCCGGGTGCGCCCGCGCGAGGTGCTGCAACAGCGCGCCGCGCCCTCGAAGCGCACCGCCGCCTTCAAGGTGGTACCCCGCGTGCTGATCGACAACAACGCGGCGACCCGTCTCACGGTGATCGAGGTGAACGGGCGCGACCGCACCGGCCTGCTGTTCGAGCTGACCCGGGCCCTCTTTGCCCTGAACCTCACCATCCGCTCGGCCCAGATCGCCACCTATGGTGAACGCGCGGTCGACGTCTTCTATGTTTCGGACCTGTTCGGTCACAAGGTGCGTCACGGCGGCAAGCTGAAGGCGATCGAGCGGCGCCTGCTCGAGGTCCTCGAGCCGCCGGTCGCGAGCGAGGGACGCGCGGGGAAACGCAGTACCGGCCGCTGACGCGGGAGCCGCCGCCATGGCCCTGATGCGGTCCGTCGCCACCATCGGTGGCTATACCATGATGAGCCGGGTGCTCGGCTTCGTGCGCGACACCCTGTTCGCGGCGATCCTCGGCGCCAGCATGTCGGCGGATGCCTTCATGGTGGCATTCCGGTTGCCCAACTTCCTGCGCGCGCTCTTCGCCGAAGGGGCTTTCAACGCCGCCTTCGTGCCGCTCTACTCCCGGATTCTTTCCGGACCCGAGGGCGAAAAGCGGGCGGCCCGTTTCGCCGGCGAGATCGCCAGCCTGCTGACCATCGCCCTGCTTTCCGTCGTCACCCTGTTCATGGTCTTCATGCCCCAGGCGATGCATGTGCTGGCGCCCGGCTTCAGCGAGGACCCGGTCAAATTCGCGCTGGCGGTGGATCTGACCCGCCTCGCCTTTCCCTATCTCGCCTATATCAGCCTCGTCTCGCTGCAGGGCGCCATCCTGAACGCGCATCACAAGTTCGCGGCGCCAGCAGCGACGCCGATCATGATGAATCTGGTGCTGATCGCCGGCCTGCTGATCCCCTTCCGCTATCTCGACGTCGCGCATACCCAGTCGATCGCGGTCACCGTCGCCGGCATCGCCCAGTTCCTCTGGCTGGCCTGGCACATGCAGCGCAACGGCTTCGCCCTGCGCCTGCACCGGCCCCGCCTCGGGCCCGAGGTGCGGCGCTTCTTCAAGCTGCTCGGCCCCGCCGTCATCGGCGCCGGCATCTATCAGGTCAATGTCCTGATCGACATGGTGCTGGCCTCACTGCTGCCCGAGGGGACCGTGTCCTACCTCTTCTATGCCGATCGCCTGAACCAGCTTCCGCTCGCCGTCATCGGCATCGCAATTTCGACCGCCCTGCTGCCCCTGCTCTCGCGCCAGCTGGCGGAAGGGCGGCGTGAACTGGCCGTTGAGACCCAGAACCGGGCGCTCGAGGGCGCGCTGCTGCTTACCCTGCCGGCGGCGGCGGCGCTGGCCTGCCTGCCCGAGACGATCATCGGCGTGCTGTTCCAGCGCGGCGCCTTCACGGCGCAGGACACGGTCGAGACGGCGCGCGCCCTCGGCATCCTCGGCCTCGGTCTGCCGGCATTCACCGCGTCCAAGGTCTTCACCCCCGCCTTCCATGCCAGGGAAGACACGACGACGCCAGTGCGCCTCGCCTTCATCGCCCTGCTCATCAACCTTGTCGTGGCACTGTCCCTCATGTGGTCGCTGCAGCAGGCGGGGCTGGCGCTGGCTTCGACCGTGGCCGCCTGGTGCAACACGGCCCAGCTCATGTTCATCCTGCACAAGCGCGGCTATTTCAGCCCGGACGCCCGCCTGCTGGGCCGTGCCCTGCGCCTGCTGGCCGCGACGGCGGTGATGGCCGCCGCCCTCCTTGGCCTCGAATGGCAGCTGCGCCCCTTCTTCGAGCGGGACCTGCTGTGGCGGGCGGGTGCCCTGTTCGCCCTGATCGTCGCCGGCGGCACGGTCTATCTGGTGGCCGCGCTCGCGACCGGGGCCGTCGAACGCGCCGACCTGAAGCGCCTGCTGCGCCGGGGGCGCTGACCCCGCCCCCGGTTGACCGAAGAGGGAAGGGGCGCGATAAGAGGCGCGGTTCAGAAGAAGAGCATCGGCATCATGGCGAAACCCCGCGTCTTTTCCGGCGTCCAACCGACCGGTAACCTGCATCTCGGCAATTATCTCGGCGCCATCCGCAACTGGGTCGGTCTGCAGGCCGACTACGAATGCATCTATTGCGTCGTCGACATGCATGCGATCACCATCTGGCAGGACCCGGCCGATCTCGCCCGCGCCACCCGCGAGGTGACGGCGAGCCTGATCGCCGCCGGCATCGATCCCACCCATTCGGTCCTGTTCAACCAGTCGAAGGTGGCGGCCCACGCCGAGACCGCCTGGATCTTCAACTGCGTCGCCCGCATGGGCTGGCTGAACCGCATGACCCAGTTCAAGGAGAAGGCCGGCAAGGACCGGGAGAATGCGTCCGTCGGCCTGTTCGCCTACCCGAACCTGATGGCGGCGGACATCCTCGCCTATCAGGCGACCCATGTCCCCGTGGGCGAGGACCAGAAGCAGCATCTGGAGCTTGCCCGCGACATCGCGCAGAAATTCAACTTCGACTATGGCGTCGAACATTTCCCGGCGCCCGAGCCCCTGATCCTGGGCGAGGCGACGCGCGTGATGTCGCTGCGCGACGGCACCAAGAAAATGTCGAAGTCCGATGCCTCGGACCAGTCGCGCATCAACCTGACCGACAGCGCGGACGACATCGAGCTGAAGATCCGCCGGGCGAAGACCGACCCCGCGGCCCTGCCCGAAACCGTCGAAGAACTGGAGACCCGGCCCGAAGCGCGCAACCTCTACACGATCCACGCCGCGCTGGGCGACGAGTCGGTCGCGGATGTGGTTGCCGCCTTCGCCGGCAAGCAGTTCTCGGACTTCAAGAAGGCGATGACGGAGCGCGCGGTATCCCGCCTAGGCCCGCTGACGGCCGAGATGCGCCGCCTGGTGGCGGACCCGGGTTATATCGATCAGGTACTGCGCGCGGGCGCCGAGCGGGCAAACGCAATCGCCGAACCGATCCTGGCCGAAACCAAGCGGATCGTCGGCTTCATCTGAGCGCCATGGAAAATGCTGCCGGCCGGGTCCCCCCCGGCCGGCAGCATCATATCACTTCTTCTTCGACGCCTTCTTGGCGGCGGGTTTCGCGGCGGGCTTCGCCGCGACCTTCTTCGGCGTGGCCGCCTTCACCGGCGTCGGCGCCACGGCGGGCGCCGCGGCGGCGGCCTTCTTCGGCGCCGCCTTCTTGGCGACGGGCTTCGGCTCGGCCTTCTTGGCGGCCGGCTTCGGCTCGGCCTTCTTCGGCGCCGCCTTCTTGGGCTCGGCCTTCACCACCGGCTTCTCGGCCGCAGCCTTCTTGGCCGGCACCTTCTTGGCGGCGGCCTTCTTCGGCTCGGCT
>JAQVKV010000268.1 GCA_028694545.1 Zavarzinia sp.
TGGGCAGGCGCTGCAGGGTGCCGACGTCAGCCGTCATGCCGATATTGATCTCGGCGATCTGGAAGAAGGCATCCGCCGTCGCATAGCGCATGTCGCAGGCGCTGACCATGTCGACGCCGCCGCCGATGCAGCCGCCCTGGATGGCGACGAGGACGGGGAAGCGCATCCGCTCGATGATCGAGAAGCAATCCTGCAGGGCCAGGATCTTGCGCCGCAGCTCGTCGCGCTTCCGTGCCTCCTCCGCGACGGTGGGCGCGAGGCTGGCGAAGACCGAGAGATCCATGCCCGCCGTGAAATGCTTGCCGGTCGAGGAAAGCACCGCCACCCGCACCGAGGCGTCGTTAGCCAGCGCCTCGAAAATCTCGCGAATTTCCGACCAGAAGGCCGGGATCATGGTGTTCAGGGCCTCGGGCCGCTTCAATTGCAGATGGGCGACATGATCCTCGATGGTGACGTCGAAAGCCTGATACGCCATGGGGCCTCTCCTCGTTTCCTCGCGAAAAGCCCTAGCACGGCGAATGGCGCGCCAGAAGCCCCCCGCCGAAAGCCGTGGCTGACGCGGCGTCGCCCGCACCCGCCTTGACAGGGCCAAGCGAGCGTTGCACCAAGTCAGGCGGCAAAAGGGAGCAAACCGACGTGGCGACGCGGACAACAGAGACGATCGCGCTGATGGCGTCGAGCCCGGGCACGGCCCGCCAGGTCACCGTCCATCGCTACGGCACCAGGGGCACGGGGCCCAAGGCCTATGTCCAGACCGGGCTTCATGCCGACGAATTGCCCGGCCTCGTCGTCGTCCAGCACCTGCTCGCCCTGCTCGACCTGGCGGCGGACGAAGCAATCACGGGCGAGATCGTGGTGGTTCCCCACGCCAATCCGATCGGCCTGTCGCAATTTTTGTTCGGCAAGCACGCCGGGCGCTACGAATTCGACAGTCTCGGCAATTTCAACCGCCATTATCCGGATCTCGCCGGCACGGTCGGTGATGCGGTGGCCGAGCGCCTGACCGACGATGCCGCCGGCAATGTCGACCTGATCCGCGCCGAATGCCGCCGCCAGCTCGACACACGAGTGCCGAAAACCGAGGTCGACCACTTGCGCCTCGAGTTGATGAAGCTGGCGGCCGATGCCGACATCGCCCTCGACCTCCATTGCGACGAAGTCGCGGTGATGCATCTCTATCTCGGCACACCATTGTGGCCGGGCGCGCGTGATCTCGCCGGCGATCTCGGCGCCCGCGCCGCCCTTCTGGCCGAGGTTTCGGGGGGCGAGCCCTTCGACGAGGCCATGGGCGGCATCTGGTGGCAACTGGCCCGGCGCTTTCCGGACGTTCCGATCCCGCCCGCCTGCCTTTCCGCCACCGTCGAACTGCGCGGCGACCGCGACGTGGACGACATCCTGGCGCGCGAAGATGCGGCCGGCCTGTTCCGCTTCCTGCAGCGGCGCGGGCTGATCGCGGGTGATCCCGCTCCCCTGCCGGACGAGATCTGCGACGGCACGCCGTTGGACGGTGTCGACATCATCGAATGCCCGCATGGCGGGGTTCTCCTGTTCCGCCGCGATGTGGGCGACGCCATCATCTCCGGCGAGCGGATCGGCGACATCCTCGATCCCGTGACCGGTATGCGCACGCCCCTGATCAGCAGGGCGAGCGGCATTCTCTTCGCCCGCGCGGGCCATCCGCTGGCCCGTCCCGGCCTGCCGGCGGCCAAGGTCGCCGGGCCGAAGTCCCTGCCCCATCGCCGGGGCAGCCTGCTGACCCAATAGAACCAGAAACAGAACCTGAGGAGAGCGACGTGGCTATCGATTACGAACAGATCATGAAGCTGGAAACCGGCCCCTGGACCACGACCTACACGGACCGGGAAACCATGCTCTATGCCCTCGGCCTTGGCATGGGGCTCGATCCGCTGAACATGAACGAGCTGCCTTTCGTCTACGAGAACGGGCTGAAGGCGCTGCCGACGCAAGCGACCGTGGTCGCCTGGGACAACGAGCTTCTGGCGAAATCCGGCGTCAACTTCATCATGGTGGTGCATGGCGAGGAACGCCTGACGGTTCACGCCCCCCTGCCCTATGAAGGCACGATCGAGTGCAAGGGCAAGGTCGTCGGCTGTTACGACAAGGGCGAGGGCAAGGGCGCCATCATCCTGACCGAGACCGAGATCAAGGACAAGGCGACGGGCAAGCTGCTGGTCACCCTCGGCATGACCATCTTCGCGCGCGGCGACGGCGGTTTCGGCGGCCCGGCCGGCGGCGGCCCGGCCCCGCACACCCTGCCCGACCGCGCCTTCGACAAGGCGATCGCCTACAAGACGCTGGAAAGCCAGGCCCTGATCTATCGCCTGTCGGGCGACCGCAATCCCCTGCACGCGGATCCCAACTTCGCGCAGATGGCGGGCTTCCCCCGGCCGATCCTTCACGGGCTCTGTTCCTATGGCAACGCCTGCCGTGCCGTGGTCGAGGCTTATTGCGATTTCGATCCCTCCAAGGTGGTCGAGTTCAACGCCCGCTTCTCCGCACCCGTGTTTCCGGGCGAAACCCTGGAAACCCAGATGTGGCGTGACGGCGACGTGGTCTCCTTCCGCACCCGCGTGGTCGAGCGCGACGTCATCGCCATCAACAACGGCAAGGCCGTGATCAAGGGATAATGGAATGACCGAAGCCCGCCTGCGCCCGGCCGCAACCGTCCTTCTGCTGCGCGACGGCGCAAGCGGGCTCGAAGTCTTCATGGTCCAGCGCCACTACCAGATCGATTTTGCCGGCGGCGCCCTGGTCTTTCCGGGCGGCAAGGTGGACGAGAGGGATCACGCGCCGGAACTGCGGCCCCGGCTCACGCCCAATCCCGCCCTGTCATCCGAACTGCTGCCTTTCGCCATCGCGGCCCTGCGCGAATCCTTCGAGGAATGCGGCGTGTTGCTGGCGCGTGCCGCCGGCGGCGATGCCCTGGTGGATGCCGCCCGTCTCGCGGCGCTGGAAGCGAAATGGCGCCAGCCCATGGCACGGGGCGAGATCGGCATCCTCGACATGATCGCGGCCGAGGATCTCACCCTCGCGCTCGATCGCCTCACCCACTACTCGCACTGGGTGACGCCGACCTTCATGCCGAAGCGTTTCGACACTCATTTCTTCCTTGCCACCGCGCCCGCCGACCAGCTCGCCTTGCACGACGGCGGCGAGACGGTGGACAGTATCTGGATCGACCCGACGCAGGCGATCGCCGACGCCGTCGCCGGCAAGCGTTCGGTGATCTTTCCGACGCGAATGAATCTCTCCGTGCTCGCCCGCGACAGGAACGCCTCCGCCGCCATTGCCCGCGCCGCCGCCAGGCCGCCGGTCCGGGTCGAACCCTGGCTGGAGGATCGGCCCGGGGGCCAGGTCCTGGTGATCACGCCCGAAGCCGGCTACGACCGGACGGAAGCGCCGATCTCCGAGCTGCAGTGAAGAAACACCAAAGATAACGAAAAGATCGAGGGGAGTTGCTTATGTCGGATGAAACCACAGCCGTGCTGATCGGCGTCGGCCAGATCACCCAGAAGGACGTCGACCCGCGCGAGGCGCGCGGCCCGATCGAGATGATGCGCGATGCCGCCCGTCTCGCGGCAAAGGATGCCGGCATCGGCGATGGCGGCCTCGCCCGGATCGACCGGCTGGCGGTGGTCCGCTTCATGTCAGGCCTCTTCGCCGACCCGGTCGCCGATCTCGCGCAGATGCTGGGTGCCCATCCGGCCGACCGGGAGCACACGCCCGTCGGCGGCAATTCGCCCCAGATGCTGGTGAACGAGACGGCGGAAAAGATTGCGAAGGGCGAGGTGAAACTGGCCCTGCTGACCGGTGTCGAGGTCCTGTCGACCATCACCAGGGCGCAGAAGGCCGGGATCGACATCCCCTTCGGCCAGATCACCCTGACCGAGGAGGATCGCAATGGCTCCCTCCCGGTCGAGCTGGCGCACGGTTTGTTCCCGCCGGTCAATGTCTATCCCCTGTTCGAGAATGCGCTCCGGGCGAAGCGCGGGCGCAGCCTGAAGGCGCATCTCCTGAAGATCGGCGAACTCTTCGCCCCCTTCACCAAGGTCGCAGCCGCCAATCCCCTGTCCTGGTTCCCGATCGAACGGACGGCCGAGGAACTGGCGACGCCGACGGCGAAGAACCGCTTCGTCGGCTATCCCTACACGAAGCTGGTCAACGCGATCATGGAGGTGGACCAGTCCGCCGCCGTCATCATGGCCTCGGTCGCGGAAGCGAAACGCCTCGGCGTGCCGAAGGAGAATTGGGTCTATCTGCACGGCTGCGCCGACGCCAAGGATCACTGGTTCGTGCTGGAACGGGTGAACTACCACTCCAGCCCCGCCATTCGCACTGTCGGACGCGAGACCTTCGAGATGGCGGGCAAGACCGTCGCCGACATGCGTTATTTCGACATCTATTCCTGCTTCCCCTCGGCAGTGCAGATCGCCAAGCAGGAACTGGCCCTGCCCGAAGTGGACGAAATCCCCCTGACGGTCACCGGCGGCCTACCCTATTTCGGCGGCCCGGGGAACAATTACGTCATGCATTCGATCGCCGAAATGGCGAAGCGCCTGCGCGCCGATCCCGGCACTTACGGCCTCGTCACCGCGAACGGCTGGTATGTGACCAAGCATGCCGCGGGCATCTATTCGACCGAGCCGCCGGCGAAGCCCTTCGCGCGCAAGGATCCCGCCCTCTACCAGGCGGAAATCGACGCGGAACCGAAGCCCGAGATCGCGACCGAAACGGAAGGCCCGGCGACGATCGAGACCTATACGGTGGTCCATGGCCGCGACGGCGCGCCCTATATGGGCATCGTCATCGGCCGTCTGGAAGACGGCCGCCGCTTCGTCGCCAACACGCCGACGGACGCCGACGTCCTCGACCTGATGCTCGACGGCGAGGCGATCGGCCGGAA
>JAQVKV010000269.1 GCA_028694545.1 Zavarzinia sp.
CGCGATTTCCTCGAGGAACTCTCGAACACGGTGAAGATGCTGGGCCAGCATGTCCTGCCCGTCGAGGGCGAGGATGCGCCGGCGGAAGCCGGCGGCGATAGGTCGCCGGGGAAAGCGGCGGGAGCGCCGGGGCCGGCGGTGGCAGCGCCAATTTCTCCCTCACCTCTGGCGACGCCGCCAAGAACCGCGAAGCCGCCCTGCGCGTGCTCGAGCAGATCGCCGACTTCTTCCGGCGAACGGAACCCCATTCGCCGGTGTCCTACACCCTCCAGGACGTCGTCCGGCGGGCACGGCTGCCGCTGCCCGAACTGATGGCGGAGTTGCTGGGCGACGACGGCACGCGGCGGCAGTTCTTCGCCAATGCGGGCTACAAGCTGCCCGATGAAAGCAGCGAATACTGACGGTCAGGCGCCGGCGTCACACGCCGGTACCGAATGAGTGACGACCGTCACTGCGTCGGGGTCCCGGGCCGATCATGGTCCGAACCACGGGTTTTGGTTTCCAAATCGCATTGAGCAGGAGATCGGGAGGTCACCATGGCAAGCATCAACGAAAAGCTCGAAAGGGTGCGCAAGCCGCGCGTCCACATCAAATACGAGGTCGAGACCGGCGGCGCCCAGGTGGAACGGGAACTGCCCTTCGTCGTCGGCGTCATGGGGGATTTCTCGGGCAACCCCGAGAAGCCGCTGGCCCCGCTGTCCGAGCGCAAGTTCATCACCGTCGATCGCGACAACTTCAACCAGGTCATGGCCCGCATCGCCCCGGCCCTCAACCTCAAGGTCGACAACAAACTGACCGGTGAGGGCGAGATGGGCGTCAGCCTGAAGTTCAACTCGATGGAAAGCTTCGAGCCGGGTTCCATCGTCGATCAGGTGCCGGCCCTCAAGGCCCTGCTCGAGACCCGCAACAAGCTGCGCGACCTGATGTCGAAGGTGGACCGTTCCGAGGAACTGGAAGGCCTGCTCGAACGCGTGCTGCAGAACCAAAACGAACTCGACGCGCTGTCCAAGCAGCTCGGCGGCGACAAGGGGAACGAGTGATGGCCGAAGTCGAAACCCAGGGCGCCGCAGCCGGCGCCGCGACCGAAGAGGTCAGCCTGCTCGACCAGGCGATCAGCGCCACCAAACAGACCGAACGTTCGGAAGCGGAAGAACTGTTCCGCAACCTGACCGAACAGGCGCTGAAGGGCACCGTCACCTTCTCGAAGAACCTGACGGTCACCTTCAACGAGGCGATCCGCAAGCTGGACGACGCGCTCTCCAGCCAGCTCGCCGCCATCATGCACCACCCGGACTTCCTGAAGCTGGAAGGTTCGTGGCGGGGCATGCACTACCTCGTCATGAACACCGAGACCGGCACCTCGCTGAAGATCCGCATGCTGAACGCGACCAAGCGCGAGCTGTACAAGGATCTGACCAAGGCGGTCGAATTCGACCAGTCCGGCCTGTTCAAGAAGATCTACGAGAACGAATTCGGCACCCCCGGCGGCGAGCCCTACGGCGCGCTGATCGGCGACTACGAATTCACCAGCCATCCCGAGGACATCGAGCTGCTCTCTCTCGTCTCGAACGTGGCGGCGGCGTCCTTCGCGCCCTTCATCTCGGCCGCCGGGCCGAAGATGTTCGGTTTCGACAGCTTCCAGGAACTCTCGAAGCCGCGTGACCTCGAGAAGATCTTCGACAGCACGGAATACGCCAAGTGGCGCTCGTTCCGGGATTCGGAAGACAGCCGCTTCGTTTCGCTCGTGATGCCCCGCGTCCTCGCCCGCCTGCCCTATGGCGGCAACACGAAGACGATCGAGGAATTCGCCTACGAGGAAGCGCCGTTCGACGCCCGTGGCAACGCCAAGGCCATGGAACACGACGAGTATTGCTGGATGAATGCCGCCTATGCCATGGGCGTGCGCATGACCAGCGCCTTCGCCGAAAACGGCTTCTGCACCATGATCCGTGGTGCCGAGGGCGGCGGCAAGGTCGAGGGCCTGCCGACCCACAACGTCATCTCGGACGATGGCGACCCGGACCTGAAATGCCCGACGGAAATCGCCATCCACGACCGGCGCGAGGCGGAACTGTCGAAATGCGGCTTCCTGCCGCTGTGCCACTACAAGGGCACCGACTACGCCGTGTTCTTCGGCGCGCAGTCGTCGCAGAAGCCGAAGAAATACGACCGGCCGGACGCGACGGCGAACGCCGCCATCATGGCGCGCCTGCCCTACACAATGGCCACCTGCCGCTTCGCCCACTTCCTGAAGGTGATGGCGCGCGACAAGATCGGTTCCTTCATGGAAGCGAGCGACGTCGAGACCTGGCTGAACCGCTGGATCAGCAACTACTGCAACTCGACCGAGGGTGCCTCGGCCGAGGCCAAGGCCCGCTTCCCCTTGCGCGAAGCGCAGGTGAAGGTGCAGGAAATCCCGGGCAAGCCCGGTTCCTACAATGCCGTCGCCTATCTGCGCCCCTGGCTGCAGATGGAGGAACTGACCACGTCGATGCGCATGGTCGCGCGCATCCCGCAGGTCGGCGGCTGATCGTCGCGGCGTAACGAACCATGTCCCCCCCGGCGACACAGGGCCTGCGCGCCGCCGTGCTCGGCGAGGGGGACGAGGGCTGGTTCGGCGAAACCGGCGGCCATGGCGCCCGTCGCCTGGCCGACTGGCTTGCGGGGCGAGAGCCGGCGCCGGCGCTGGCCGACTGGTTCGGAACGGACGCGCTCGGCACCCTGCTCGGCGACCGGCGACGGCTGCGCGCCGCGCTCGACCGCGACATCGCGGCGATCGACCGCCTCCTGTCGCTCGTGGCCGACGAAATCCTGCATCATCCGGCGTTCCAGGCGCTGGAAGCGCTGTGGCGCGGCACCGGCTTCATCGTCGAGAAGGCGCAGGCCGCCAAGGGCATCAAGATCCGCATCCTCAACATCCGCTGGCAGGAGGTTGGTCGCGATGCCGACCAGGCCCTCGACTTCGACCAGAGCCGGGTCTTCGACAAGGTCTATACGGAAGAATTCGGCATGCCGGGGGGCGAGCCCTTCGGCCTCATGCTGGTCGATCACGCGATCACCCACCGTCCCCAACCCGGCCAGGCGACGGACGACATCACCACCCTGCGCAGCCTGTCCGCCGTGGCCGCCGCTTCCTTCTGTCCCTTCGTCTTTTCCTCGGCGCCGTCCATCTTCGGCGTCGACGACTTCCGCGACCTCGGCATGGCGACCGACCTCGCCGGCGGTTTCACCCAGCCCGAATACACGCGCTGGCGCGCCTTCCGCGACACCGAGGATTCGCGCTTCATCGGCATCACCGCGCCGCGCATCCTGATGCGCCATCCCTATGCGGACGACGGCACGCGCCTGGACGGCTTCCGTTACGCGGAAGACACCAGCGGCACCGACGGCACCCGCATGCTGTGGGGCAGCGCCGGCTTCGCCTTCGCCGCCGTCGTCATCCGGGCCTATGCCCATTACAACTGGTTCGGCGACATCCGTGGCGCCGACCGTGACGGCGAGATCGGCGGCCTGCTGACCGACCTCGTGGTCGAGAGTTTCCCGACGGATCGCGCGGGCGTCGTGCCCAAGCCGTCGATGGAAGTCGCGATCGGCGACATCATGGAACGCGAACTGGCCGAACTCGGCTTCATCCCGCTGAAGCGGGCGGCCTATACGCCCTATTCCGTGTTCCAGTCGAACCAGTCGGCGCAGCGCCCGAAGACCTATCGCGACATGGTGAACGACACCAACGCCCGGCTTTCGGCCATGATCCAGTCGATGCTGTGCACGGGCCGCTTCGCCCACTACCTGAAGGTCATCTGCCGCGACAAGGTCGGCGGCTTCCTGACGGCCGAGGATTGCCAGTATTTCCTCAGCAACTGGCTGAACCAGTATACGACCGGCACTACCGACCTGCCGGCCGAGACCCGCGCGCGCTTTCCCCTGCGCGAAGGCCGGGTCGACGTTTCGGAACACCCGTCGAAACCGGGCGAGTTCCATTGCGTCATCCACCTGCAACCCCATTTCCAGCTCGACGAAGTCACGTCGGCCTTCCGGCTGGTTACCACCATTCCGTCGGGCCAGGCGGCCTGACGACAAAAGAGAGCGAGGAGACCTCCACCATGGCCACCGAAGCCCAGGCCGCTTTCGAGGCGGGTGCCATCGACGCCGCCGTCGCCGCCCAGCTCGCCATCGTCAAGGCAAAGCCCGCCGAACTGGGCGAGCGCGCTTTCCTCGCCGAACTCCTGTGTTTCGCCGGCGACCTCGTCCGCGCCGACAAGCAGCTCGACGTGCTAACCACCCAGGACCCGAAGGCGGCGATGCCGCTGGCCCTGTTCCGCCAGGTGATCCGGGCGGAAATCGCCCGGCGCGAGGTCTGGAACGAGGGCCGGGTGCCGGAATTCCTGGGCCAGCCGCCCGCCCACCTGCAGGCCCGGCTGCGCGCCATCGCCGAATTGCGCGCGGGCGATACCGCCGCCGCCGCCGCCACCCTGGCCGAAGCGGAAGCGGCGACGCCCCGCGTTGCCGGCTCCCATGACGAGGCCCCCTTCGAGGACTGGCGCGACCTGGACGACGTTCTCGGCGGCACGCTGGAAGTCCTGACCTCGACCGGCAAGCATTTCTGGATCCCGATCGAGCGGGTGATCCAGATCGAGTTCCATGCCCCGGAGCGCGCCCGCGACCTGCTGTTCCGCCGGGCCCTGCTCGCGGTTCAGGACGGGCCCGAGGGTGAGGTGTTCATCCCCGCCCTCTATGTCCCGCCGACGGGCGTCAGCTTGCCGGATGCCCTGCGCCTTGGCCGGGCCAGCGACTGGACGGGCGGCGAGGACGGGCCGGTGCGCGGCCTTGGCCAACGGACCTTCCTGATCGGCGACGATGCGCTCGGCATCATGGATCTTGGCTCGATCGCACTCGAAGCCGCCACCGAGGCGGTG
>JAQVKV010000270.1 GCA_028694545.1 Zavarzinia sp.
GCGGGGCAAGGCGGGCGCGATCCGGCATTTCGCCGATCATCTGACGGCGGAACGCGGGGTGCGTCATGGCCGGCTCGTCGTCGTGCCGGTGGACGAGGCGGAGGACGGTGGCGGAAACACCGACCGCCATCATCATCACGGGTCCTGAAAAACGGGCTTCAGCGTGCCTGATTCAGGGCCTGACGCGTCCAGGCGACGATCTGTTCGCTCGACATGGCGCCCGAAATCTGCGCGACCCGCTTGCCCCCGACGAACAGCATCATGGTCGGGATGCTGCGCACGCCCAGTTGGCCGGCCGTTTCGGGTTCGGCCTCGCTGTTCAGTTTGAGCAGGCGGACATCGGGTTCCAGCGTTTGCGCGGCGGCGGCGAAGGCGGGCGCCATCATGCGGCACGGCCCGCACCAGGGGGCCCAGACGTCGACCAGCACCGGCAGGCTGCTGCGGGTGACCTGGCGTTCGAAGCCGACGCCATCGACCTCGGCTGGATGGCCGTCGAACAGGGGGGCGTGGCAGCGGCCGCAACGGCCCTCAGCTGCCGGCCTGTCGTCGGGCAGGCGATTGACGCCGCCGCAATGGGGGCACACGGTCAGATGATCGGAAAGGGAAGAGGCGGGCATTTTTGCTGTCCATTCCAGGAAGCCGGCGCGCCGGCATGATGGTTACAGATATGGTGCCTGCAACCGCCGTTGGAATTGACCTGGAGCAAAAAAAGGCCCGCCGTTCGAGGGCCAGGGTGAACGGCGGGCTGAAAGTGAAGGCCGCGTCGAGGTGGCAGCCTGAGACGGAAAACCGGGCAGGCGGACCACCAGACGTTGCGCTGCGGCCATTCCGATCAAGCAAGCGGAGGAGAGATCGCTTCACCTATCGGCGTGACCGCATATGAAGACGATTCTGTTTTTCACGCTATTCGACCTTGGTATGAGCAAGGTTGACGCAGGGGAAGGCTGGGACTTCGGCCGGCTGCGCGGCAGTGACTGGCGCGTTGCGCAAAGGGGCATTACCCTTGCGCGAAGGCAAGGGAACGGACCCCCCCAATGATGGCTTCGATTGTAGGCTTTCTCGCCGCCATGCTCGGACAGATCGACGTACGCGCGGTCTCCACCCCAGATCTCTATGGCATTTTCGACTATCTCGTCGACAAGGCGCAGTCCACCGAGGGCATGCTGATCATCGCTGGCGTGGTGGTCGGGGCCTGGGGCGTGTTCCGTCTGTTCCGCTGAACACCGTTCAGCGCGGCGGGATCGAATAGGTCCCGGTGGCATGGGCGACCATGTCCGGATCGCCGTCCGTATAAAGCGCCACTTCCCCGACGACGAGACGGCTGCCGAACTTCAGCGCCCGGCATTCGCCGATCAGGTCGCGCGGCTGAGGTTTCCGCAGGAAATTGATGTTCAGGTTCGTGGTGACCGCCAGGGCCACCGGTCCGAGCGTGCCGAGAATCATGGCATAGAGCGCGCAGTCGGCGAGCTGGAACATGGAGGGGCCGGAAACCGTGCCGCCGGGGCGCAGGTGGCGGTCGTCGAAGGGCAGGCGGCAGCGCGAGGTGCCGGGGCCCGTCGCCTCGATCCTGATGTGCATCGCCTGCTCGAAGACCTTGTCGAGAAACGTCTGGACCTCGCTCGCGGTCATCGCCGCTTCGGCCGGCAGTGCCATGGTGCCCCCCTGCTTTCGTTGCCGTTTTCGTTGCCGCGACAAAATAGGCAAGGCGGTGCGACGACGCCAGACTTGCGCGCGCATGGCGCCATGGCATAAGCAGCGGCCATGATCCTGACCGAAGTCGACCCGGACGAACTGCCGGCGCTGGCCGCCACCTTCGATGACCTGCTGTCGCGGGAAGCGCCCTGGGCGCGGCCCGCCTTCGCGCGCATCGTCGACAGCGTCCGCTTCATGGCGCGCGGCGTGGACACGCCGGAACAGCGGGCGGAGGCCGTCGCGCTGGCCCATCGTTTCGGACTGGAGACGCTGGACGAGGAGCCGCAGGCGGCCTTCTCCTGGGACGGGCGCTTCCTGCGCGCGCGTTCGGAAGCGAGCGTGATCGTCCACGAAGTCACCCATTACCTTGTGGCGCCGCCTGAACGCCGGGGCCTGCTCGACTTCGGGCTGGGCGCCGGGCCAGAGTCCGGTCGCGTCGACGAGGCGAATGCCGCCCTATGCGTCGATTTCGCCACCCGGGAGGCGGAGGAGACGGCTGCCTCCCTGCTCGGCGTGCTGTGGGAAGTGGAGCTGGAGCAGCCCGGCATCCTTGCCTTCCTCGAGCAGAACTGGCTGGAGGGCTGTCACCGCCCGTCGGCCGCGCATCATTTTGCCCGTTTTCTGCGCCTGCTGGTCGATGCCGGTCTTGCCGGCGAGGACGGGCGCCCCAGGCAGCCGTTCTCCGCCGCCTGATATTCCGCCGTGGCCGCGCCGGCTTCGCTATACTGGCGGGCCTCGAACGGGTGGGAGAGTCGCATGTCTGAACCGGCGCCGACGCCGCGCAGGGACGAAGTCCTGGACAGGGCGCAGGCCGTCCTCGCCGTGCCGGAACAGGCCGGCCGGTCGATCGATCCGGCGGATCTGGCGGAGATCGTCGGGATCAAGGCTTCCCTCGACCTGATGGATCGCGCCGCCGTGCTGCAGTTCGGCGCCCGGGTGCAGAACGGCATCGCCGATTTCGCCGACGGCATCCTGAAATCGGTAACATCGCAGGATTCTGGCATCGTGGGCGAGACGCTGTCGGACCTGCTCGCCCGCCTGCGCGGACTGGACGCGGAGGCGCTGACGCGGAAGCCTGGCTTCGTCGCCCGCCTGTTCGGTACCGCGAAGGCGGAGATCGGTCGTTTCCTCGAGCGCTATCAGGCGGTCTCGGCCCAGATCGACCGGGTTGTGCTGCGGCTTGAGGCGGCGAAGGACGACCTGCTGCGCGACCTCGTCACCCTCGACATGCTGTTCGAGCGCAATCTGGAGAATTTCAGGTCACTGACGCTTCACATCCGCGCCGGAGAGGAACTGCTGGCGGAAACGCGGGCGAAGCATCTGCCCGCGCTGGAAGCAGCGGCGGCGGATCCGGACCCGGGGCTGGCCCAGATCAACGCCCAGAAGCTGGCGGATGCCCGCCAAGCCCTCGATCGCTTCGAGAAGAAACTGCACGACCTGCGCCTGTCCCGCACCGTGACCCTGCAGTCCATGCCGCAGATCCGTCTGATCCAGTCGAACGACACCCTGCTGGTCGAGAAGATCCAGTCCTCGATCCTGAACACGATCCCGGTGTGGAAGAACCAGATGGTGATCGCCATCTCGATCGCGCGTTCGGAAGGGGCGCTGAAGCTGCAGCGCGCGGTCACCGATACGACCAACGATCTCCTGCGCCGGAACGCGGAGATGCTGAAGCAGGGCACGGTCGAGGTCGCGCGGGAATCGGAGCGCGGCATCGTCGACATCGAGACCTTGCAGGCGGCCAATCGCGATCTGATCGCAACCATAGACGACGTCCTGAAGATCCAGGCCGAGGGCCGCGCCCGGCGTCGCGCGGCCGAGGGCGCGCTCGTGCAGATCGAGACCGCGCTGAAGGCCCGCCTGTCGCGCGGCTGACGAAGGCTGTAGCCATGGCGTTTCTCCTGCATGTGGTGGCGGGGACCGGTGGCGGCGTCGCCTTTCTCGTCTTCTATCTGGGGCTGGGGGCCGGGGCTTTCGCCTCGCTGGCGGCCGGGGCGGCGGCCTATGTCGCCCTGCGCTTGATCGGCCGGGCAATGAAGGCGCCCTTGATCGCCACGGGAACGGCGGCCGGCGATCTGGTCACGGGGGCGGGGGAGCGCCTGCGCCGGCTGGAAACGCTGGCCCGAAGCGCCAATCCCGCCGTCGCCCGGTGGCTTGATGCAGTGGTCGCGGCGGCCATGCCTCTGGTCGAGGATGTCGGCCGCCATCCCGAAAGGGCGATGGAGGCGCGGCGGCTGCTCGGCTTCTGGCTCGACCTTGCCGTGCGCATGGGCGAGCACGCGGAAACAATCCGTGCCCTGAAGGGCGATGCTCATCCCGGTCTTGCCAAAATCTGCGCGATGCTGGAGGAGGTCGTGAACGCTTTTGCCGCCCATGCCGATTCGGCGGCGGCGGCGGAATTGTCTCGGCTGGAGCTCGACCTCGCGGTGCTCGAGCGCAGTCTGGAAGCAGAGCGCGGCAGCCATTGACCGCGCCGAAGGGGAGAGAAACATGGTGAAATCGTTCAGGCGTCTGGTCGCGGCCTCTGTCCTCGGTCTCGGGCTGACGATGGCGGGCGGCGCCTTCGCCCAGACCTTCGATGCGACCGGCGATTATGTCGTGCGCGGCCAGAACCCGGGCGAAAGCGGTACCTATGGCGCCGAGATCAGCGTGAAGCTGGTGGGCGAGGTCTATCACCTGGAATGGACCAGCGGCGGCCAGAAAGCGGTGGGCGTTGGCTTGCGCCTGGGCGACACGCTGGCGGTCACCTGGCAGGACCCGGAGACCAAGGAAAGCGCCGTCGCCGTCTATATCGTCATGCCGGACGGCGCCCTGAAGGGCCGCTGGGCCCCTGTCGGCGCGGAAGCCGCCGGGACCGAGGACTGGCAGCGCAAGCCTTGAGGGCAGGGGCTGCCCCCTCACCCCGGCCCTCTCCCCCTGAAGGGGGCGAGGGAGTCGATCACGCGCGAGGCAGGCCCCCTCGCCCCCTTGGGGGAGAGGGATGGGGTGAGGGGAGGCCTCCCGCCTAAAGCCCCAGACTCGGCCCCAGCCACGCCGCCATGGCGTCCCACGAAATCACCGTCATATAGATCAGGAAGACGATCGCCGAGAAGCCGGCGACGATGCCGACCATGGTCATCAGCCCGTCCTGTTCGATCAGGCCGAGCGCCAGGAACATGATGGAGAAGGACAGCGGGATATTGGTGAAGGGGATCGGGCTCGCCAGCATCACGCCGAGCAG
>JAQVKV010000271.1 GCA_028694545.1 Zavarzinia sp.
CACGGCCTCGAGCTTCTCGACCGAAGGAGCGACCAGACGGGGTACGGCATCACCCGACAGCAGGCCCGGCGCAACCCCCGGCGGCAAGCTGCCCGAGATCGTCCGCCCCAGAGCCCGGCGCCGCGCTTCCGCAAGGTCGCGCACCAGGGGCGGCACCCCTTGCGCAAGGCGCTGGGCATGCTGGCGATCGCTGTCCGGTCCAAGGTGGTGGAGGGCGGCGAAGATGCCGGCGAGTTGGTCCAGCCGGTTCTCTACCTGACGGCGTTCGTCCTTCTCGAAATCGAGAAGGTCGACATCGGCGATGACGGCCGCGATCACCGGCCATTGCGGCTCGAAGGCCAGACGCGCCGGGCCATGGCGCGGGCCGAGCAAGTCGAGACCGGCGCGCCGCGCCAGCCAGTTGCGCGCCAGCATGAGGCCCGAACTGACGATGATCGTCGGCATCAGGGCGATGGCGAGTCCGGCCGCGCCGAAGAAGGCGCCGATGCCGCTGTCCGCCGTCACGGTGAGGAAAAAGCCAAGGCCATAGAGCAGCCAGACGCCGGCGGCGAAGCCTCCGGTCAGGCGCCGGCTCCAGCGTTCGCGCCGCTCGCGCGCCTTGATCAGGCCGCGCCAGCGGTCGAGCCCCTCGGCGAGGGTAAGATCAGTCGTGGACATGGTGGCGGCGGGGCGGGCTCACGCGGAACATCGCGTTCTACCTTGCCCCGACCGCCACCGATTTCAAGTCCCGCCTATTCGGCGGCGAGCGGCGCCGCCTTCTGCCGGGCCGCGAGATCAGCCGTCTTCGTCGCGACATAGTCGGCCGCGTTGATCTTCGCGGTCGCATGGCCGAAGCGGAAGGTGAAGTCGGGCCAGAGAGTGACGTTGCGGCCCTTGTCGTCGCGGTACCACGACAGACAACCGCCGTTGTTCCACACCGTGCCGTCCAGCTTGCCCGCCAGCTTGCGGTTGAAATCGGCCTGGACCTCGGGCTTCACATCCATGTGGTGGTAGCCCCTGGCCTTCATGAGCTTCAGCGCCTCCATCACGTAATGGATCTGGCTTTCGATCATGTAGACCATGCTGGAATGGCCGAGCCCGGTGTTCGGGCCCATCAGGAAGTAGAGGTTGGGGAAGCCCGTCGTGGTCGTGCCGAGATAGGCCTGCGCACCGTCTTCCTTCCAGCGCGCGTTCAGGTCCGCGCCGCCGACACCGGTGATCGAGAAGCCCGAGAGCATGTCGGTCGCCTTGAAGCCGGTGCCGTAGATGATGGCGTCCACCGCGTGCTCGACGCCGTCCGTCGTCACCACGCCCTTTTCCGTGATGCGGGCGATGCCCGTGGTGATCACGTCGACATTCGGCCGGGCCAGCGCCTGGTAATAGTCGTTCGAGAGCAGGATGCGCTTGCAGCCGATCGTGTAATCCGGCGTCACCTTGGCACGCAGCTCGGGATCCTTGATGTGCTTGGCGATATAGCGCCTGGCCATGCCTTCCAGCTTGGACATCAGGCTCGGCCGGATGACGAAGCCGAGCACGCGGGCCTCGAGATACCAATAGATCAGCTCGCGGAAGCTGCGCTGGAAGCCGGGAATATAGCGGTTGGCGGCGCGTTCCAGCGTGCCGATGGCGCGGTCCGGTTTCGGCATCACCCAGGGGGCGGTGCGCTGGAACAATTCGACCCTGGCCGCCGTCTTCGCGATCTGGGGCACGAACTGGATGGCGCTGGCGCCGGTGCCGATCACGGCGACCGTCTTGCCCGCGAGATCATAGTCGTGATCCCAGTCCTGCGAGTGGAAGGTCTTGCCCTTGAAGCTCTCGCGCCCCTCGATGTTCGGATAGGCCGGGATCGACAGGGCGCCCATGCCCGAGACGACGGCGCGCGCCGTGATCGTCTCGCCCTTGGCCGTGGTCAGGCGCCACAGGCCGAGATCATCCTCGAAATGGGCGCCGGTCAGGGCGACGCCGAATCGGATATGGGGCAGGACGCCGTATTTCTTCGCCGTGCGCTCGATATAGGCGCGAATCTCGGGCTGGGGCGAATACATGCGCGACCAGTCGGGGTTCGGCTCGAAGGAATAGGAATAGAGGTGGCTCTGCACGTCGCAGGCACAACCCGGGTAGTGGTTGTCGCGCCAGGTGCCGCCCACCGTGTCCGCCTTCTCCAGGATGACGAAATCGTCCATCCCCGCCTTCTTCAGGGCGATCCCCATGCCGATCCCGGAAAAGCCGGTGCCGATGACCACGACATCATGGTCGGGCTTTGTCACCAGGGGGTGGCGCAACGGGCTGGTCATCTTGCTCTCCTCCGCACGTCGATGGTCAGCATTCATATCTGACAACGCATCTTGTCAGGACGGAGATTGTATCTGACAACAAGTGATGTCAATATCGGAATCATGGAAGCGGAACAAAAGACCGGACGGCGCTACAAGGGCGTCAGCAACGAACAGCGCCGGGCCGAACGGCGGCAGAAGCTGATCGAGGCGGCGATGGTGGTCTATGGCGCGGTCGGCTATCACGGCGCGTCGGTGCGGGCCATCTGCGCCGAGGCGGGCCTGACCGAGCGTTATTTCTACGAGAGTTTCGAGAATGGCGAGGCCCTCCTGGCCGCCGCCTTCGGCGCGGTGATGGAGCGCCTGACGTCGGAGGTGATGGCGGCGCTTGCCCCCCTCTCGACCCTCGACATGGGGCTCGTGGTGCGCGTGGCGCTTGCCACCTACTACAGCCAGCTGCGCGAAAATCCCAACGAAGCCCGGGTCTTCCTCGTCGAGATCCTCGGCGTGAGCCCGCGCATGGACGCGATCTATTGGGACGCGATCCGCCAGGTCTCCCTGTCGGTGCTGCGCTTCTCTCCCGATGCCGCGGAGCGGGCAGAGGCCCTTGGCCTCGACCTCGATCTCTTCGCCGACGGGCTGATCGGCGCCGTGGTGCAGATCGCGCTCGGCTGGGTGCGCGCGGGCTATGCCACGCCGATCGAGACCGTGGTGGAGACCGCCATGGCGATCCTCGGCGCCGTCAACCGCCAGTTCCTGTCGCCGCCCTGAGGACGGACAGGATCATTCGTCGGTGGCGAGCAGCGTGCCCCGCGACTCGGGGCCGAACAGGACCGAGCGGGCCGCCCTGGCGAAATTGTCGATCAGGACGTCGTCCGGCAGGCCCGGCAGGGGCTTGATCGCGACGCCGTTGACATTGTCGCGCCGTACCTCGAGATCGGCCGTGGCGGCGACCAGACCGGTTTTCGGCCCGACCAGCTCCAGCCGTCCTTCCAGCTGGCCACCGATTTCGAGCGCGGTTTCGCCATTGCCCATACCCTTGGTGTAGCCGTTCACGGTCACCTTGAGGTCGAGGCCGTAGCGCCCGCTGGGATCGGCGGCGAATTCGTTTTCCAGGCGCTGGCGCAGGGCGTTTATCAGCTTCGGCGGCAGGGCGTCCCCCTGCACCAGGACCTTCACCTTGGCGACATGGACTTCGGGCGCAAGCAGGGCCTGGTAGGGCGTGGGTTCGGACTGGCACGCGGCCAGACCCAAGGTGGCAAGGCCGAGCGCGGCCGCCATGAACAAACGCTGCATCAATGATTCCCCCAGCACGGTCCCTTGCCGCGGATTGTGCTCGGGGTAAGGGTCCGGGGCAAGTCGCGCGGGCGGCCGTCGCCCCGGCGCGGCTTCAGGCCGCGATGCGCTCCAGCCGCCGGGCGCGCTTTTCCCACAGCCACCAGGCACCGCGCTGGGTGACCTGGGCGATGACGCCGTGCGGGGCAAGGCCGACCGCCTTCATCATCATCGAGATCGCCCGGGCGAGATGGCCATAGCGATAGTTGCGATAGGCCCGCTTGCTGTAGGCCAGCATGGATTTCTCGCGGTCGTAGGGGACCGACGGATCGAAATTGGCGCAGTGGAAGGCGAAGGCGAGCTCGTCGTCCTCCGTCTCGTTCACGCGGCCGAGCGTCACCTTCAACTTGGCGAAGAGGCCGAGGCTGTCCTGCGGGTCGAATTTCTTCAGCGTGTCGTAGAACAGCTTGAAGTGACGGAATTCGTCGCCGGCGATCAGATGGGCGATCTGCTTCAGCGCCGGTTCGTCCGTCGCGTCGCGGATCGCGGAATAATAGCTCGAGGTCCCGCATTCGACGACGCAGCGCGCCAGCAACTCCCCCGCGCGCGAACCGCGGACCGATTCGGTCGCCTCCAGCGGCAGACTATAGCCCGCGCGGAAACGGGCCAGCCGTTCCTCGAAATCGAAGGTGGGGTCGACCTTGTGCGCCCAGGCCGCCAGCGCCTGCCCGTGCAGCCGCTCCTCCAGTCCCCACTTGCGGATGGCGTCATGCAGCCATTCCTCGTGATGGAAGACGCCGAGGAGATAGGTGACGTAATCTTCGGAATTGGCCTCGACGAGGCTGGCGGTCTTCACCGCCATCACCATGTCCGGATCGACCTTGGCGGGGTCGAATGTCTCCCAGCGGATATCGTCCAATCCCCAGTGACGGCCCATGCCGATTACTCCTGCTGTGGCCCTGGTCGCGCCTTGCGGCAACGCAAGGACACTTTACCACAATCCTGACAAGCGTCCGATATAGGCAAGGAAATTATGACACGCAAGCGACAGTGCCCCCGCAAGAAGACGCAAAGGCAGGACTGATCGACAGACGCGATCGGTTGGAGGGGAGGCGAAGCGCCCCCCTCACCCGCACTTGGAATAGCCGCAGGAGAAGCAGGCGTCGCAGCCTTCCTGGCGGACCAGGCTGGGCTGGCCGCAGCGCGGGCAGGGGCGCGCGCCCTTGAGGCCGGCCGTGGCCGTGCCGCCCTCGGCCTCGGCCGTGCGCACGAATTTCTCCGGCACCTCGACCTTCTGCTGCTGGATGAAGCCGATGTCGATCATGTGCTGTTCGATCACCTCGCCTATGGCGGCGAGCAGCGAGGGAATATAGCGCCCCT
>JAQVKV010000272.1 GCA_028694545.1 Zavarzinia sp.
CCAGAGGGCCGCGAATGCCGATGCTGGGCGGCGTGCGCGAGCAGGCAATGTCGAAACGCCCCGCCAGCAACTTCTGGGCCCCTTCGAGATCGCCAAGATCGAACAGCAGCCCGGCAAGGCAGGACGCCGGCAGGCTGGCCGAGACGGAACGGCGCCCGCCGGCCTCCTCGCCCTGACGCAGCGCTTCCTCGTAACACTCCCGGGCCTTCTCGAAATCGCCCGACTGTTCGTGCACCTGGCCGGTCACGCAAAGGGAATAGATGACGGTGAAACGGCTGCGCTCCGACGCCGTCCAGCCCTCTCCCATCACCTGGGCATCGAGCGCCGCGGCGAAATCACCCGACAATGTCCGGCAATAGGTCAGGACATTGGCAAGCGCGCCGATCTTGAACTGATCGTCGCGCGGCCCCTCCGCCAGCCATTGTTCCGCCTGGCGCATGCCCTCGCAGGAACGATCGTTCAAGGCGAAATAGGCCGCCTTCAGGGCCTGCAATTCCATGAGCACGGTTGTGTCCGGCTTGGCCTGGGCCGCCAGCGCCCTCTCTGTCTCGGCGATGGTCGTGCCCGCCTCGTCCATGCGCATCGAGAGCGTGAGCGCCCAGCCGACGTCGACACAAAGATCGAGCCGTTCCCCGAACAGGGGCTTGGGCAGACGCTCGTACCAGCTCATGAGCAGGAGGATATGGGCCGTCTCGACCATGCGCCGGGACTGGCCGGCGATCAGCTCGATCGCCCCCGTCGTGTCACCCTCCTCGATCGCGTGGTGGATCGCTTCCGAAATCTCGCCGCGGGACGAGAACCAGGCGGAGGCGCGTCGGTGCAGATCACGCAATTCGGCCGGATCCAGCAGGCCCACCTCGCCGCTCAGGAATTCGCGCAGCAGGGGGTGCAACCTGGCCCAGCCTTCGGTGCCTTCGAGCGGGATGATGAAGGGCACTTCCTCGACCAGACGGGAGATGCGCGCCGCCGAATCCATGCATTGGAGCATGTCGTCGCACAGGCTCGGACAGAAGCGCGAGAGCAGCGAAGCCCGGACCAGCCAGCGCCGGTCGTCCTCGTCAATCTGGCGGAACACGGTCTCGCGAATGTAGTCCGTAATTTCCTTGGTCTCGCCGCAGAAGGTCTCGACGAACTCGGAAACATTGCGCTTGCGGTTCAGGGATTGCGCGGCGAGGCAAAGGCCGGCCACCCAACCCTCGGTCGCCTGGTTCAGCGTGTCGATGTCGGCAAGGCGCAGCAGGTCATGGCCGCGCAGGCGGAAGAACTCGATCGCCTCGGCGATGTCGAAGCGCATCTCGCCGATGCCGGTCTCCTGGACCCGGCCCTGCACCTTCAGCCGCGACAGGCCGAGCCACATGGCCGGGCGCCCGGCCAGCACGAAATGCAGGTTGGGCGGCGCGTAATGCAACAGATCATAGAGGACCGAGAGCACGGGCGCCGCGTTCAGTTCGTGCACGTCGTCCAGGAAGACATAGATGTCGTCCCCCAGTTGCTGGGCCTCGTTGACGATAAAGCCCGCCACCTGGAACGGCGCCATGTTGCCCGACGCCGACGTGAAGGAGGTCGAGCCCCGGCGGTCGTTCTCGAACGCCTGGTCGAGCGCGCCGAGCAGGTAACTCAGCAGTTGCGCCGGTTCGTTGTCGTGCGCGTCGAGGCTGAGCCAGGCGACACGCGCGCCATCGAGCAGGAGACGCTTCCGCCAGTCGGCGAGAAGCGTCGTCTTGCCGAAGCCGGCAGGCGCCCGCACCATGGTGACGGTGTGGGCGGGCAGGTTCTCGAAATAGTCGTCGAGATTTTTGCGCCGCACGATATTGGTAAGCAGACTGGGCGGCAGAAATTTTGTTCTGACCAGCATATCGGCACCATCCCGGGTCTTTCCCCGTTGTCGTTTTTTGCCCCGACGGTGTCGATGGAGCTTTTGTCCATCAAATGCCGGCTTTGCCGGCTTTCCTCCCCACCGTCATCCGAAATTATGCCCCAGCCCTTTGCGCCCGACGAGCAGACTTTGTCCCGATCAGGCGACAGCCGTCTTTCGTCTTTCCTCCGCAAGCGCGATGAACCAGTCCAGTGCGGGCGGATTCGTCATCGCGTCCCGGCTTGCCGCCTTTTCCGGCGCCCAGTTCATCAGGATCTTGCGCACCGGAATCTCCATCTTCTTGCCGGTTAGCGTGTAAGGTACGTCCGGCACTTGGTGGATTTCATCCGGCACATGCCGTGGACTGTAATCCTGGCGCAACTTTGCATTGATTTTCTTTCTGATCTGATCGTCCAAGGTTACTCCGCCATGAACCTTGATGAACAGAGGCATATAGAATTCGCCACCCGGCAACTCGCAGCACACGATCAGGCTGTCGGCTACACCTTCCACCTGTTCGACCGCGCGATAAATCTCTGCGGTACCGATACGAACACCATATCGGTTCAAGGTGGAATCAGACCGGCCGTAGATGTAGCAGCCGCCACGCCCGTTGATCTTGATGAAGTCGCCATGGCGCCAGACGCCCGGATAAACATCGAAATAGGATTCGATGTAGCGCCGGTTTCCCTTATCGCCCCAAAAGAAGATCGGCATCGAGGGGAAAGGCTTGGTGACCACCAGTTCCCCTACCTCGTCAAAGACCTCCCGGCCCTCGTCGTCATAGGCATGGACGTCCATGCCGAGCATGCGGGTCTGGATCTCGCCGGCATGAACCGGCAGCGTGGGTGACGCGCCGACGAAGCCGGACGCGATCTCGGTGCCGCCGCTCTGCGACGTCAACCACAGATCGGCTTTCACCGAGCGGTAGAACCAGGCGAAGCTTTCCGGCGTCGCGGGGGAACCGCCGAGCAGGATCGAATCGAGACGCGAGAGATCGAAACGTTTGCCCGGTTCGATCCCCTGGCGCTCCAGGATCTGGACATAGGTCGGGCTGGCACCGAAGCAGGTGGTGCCCGTATCCGCCGCCATCTTCCACAGGACGTCCGGCTGCGGATGCACCGGGCTGCCGTCGTAGACGACAACGGCGGAACCGACGAGAAGCCCGGCCAGCACGATGTTCCACATCACCCAGCCGGTGGTCGTATAGAAGAAGATCACCGATTCCGGCTTCAGGTTCAGATGGAACTGGGCAAGTTTCAGATGTTCCATCAGGGCGCCCACGTGGCTGTGGGCGATCGCCTTGGGCAGGCCCGTCGTGCCCGACGAGAAGACGATCCACAGGGGGTGATCATAGGGCACGCGCTCGTAGGCGAACATGTGGCGCGGCACTTCCGAATGATCGAGCAGCTCGCGCCACAGGATCGCGTCCGGCACCGGCGGGGCTTCCCGGCTCTCGTCTAGATAGGGCAGCCAGACCACGGTCTTCAGCGAGGGGAGCGCGCCGATGATCGAGCGCACCTCGTCCGAACGCTGGAAATCCTTGCCCCCGAAGCGATAGCCGTCGGCCGCGAAAAGCACCTTCGGCTCGATCTGCGAGAAGCGCTCGATCACGGTCTTCACGCCGAATTCGGGCGCGGCACTCGACCAGATGGCGCCGATCGCCGTCGCCGCCAGCATGGCAATGGCCGTCTCGGGAATATTCGGCATGTAGGAGACGACCCGGTCGCCCGGCTGGACGCCCAGCTTGCGCAACTGGGTGGCGACGATGCGCACCTGCGCGCCAAGCTCGCGCCGCGTCATCCTGCCGAGCGGACGTATCTCCGACAGGTGATGCAGGGCGACCTCGTCCCCCTCGCCCTCGTGGCGCAGCATGTGTTCGGCGTAATTGACGCGCGAACCCTCGAACCACCGGATGCCCGGCGCCATCTCCAGCCGGTCGACGGCGCGGATGTAGGGGCTCGAGGATTGCACCTCGAAATAGTCCCACAGCGCGGTCCAGAAGCTTTCCGTCTCCTCGACCGACCAGCGCCACAGCGCATCGTAATCGGGGAAATCCAGGTTCCGGCGCTCGCGCAGCCAGTTCAGGAAGTGCACGACGTTCGAGGACTCGACGAATTGCTTCGACGGCGTCCACAGGAGATCGCCTTCATTAACCATGGTCTTTCCCCCGCCTCATTCTCAATTCAGGGCCTGGAGCCGCTGCAGCACGGTCTCCGGCATGGCGTCCGCCGGCACGGACGCGAAGATGAACTCACCGCCTTCCGGCGTCGGCGCCCCGTCGCGCCAGAAATCGGCCCCCAGTGCCAGGCCCGTGGGCAGACCCGCCGCCGGAGCCGCCGCCACCTGGAAGTCGATGCCCGCCGGCGCGACCACCCCTTCATGGCGCAGGCCGACGTCCCAACGGTAGTGTCCGGCGATGTTCAACACCGCGGCACAGGCCGTAACCGTTCCCGTAACGTCGCTTCCCGCCGTTTCGAGCAGCAGGGCATCGATCCCGCTGTCGCCGAAAGCACGCAGGAAATCGGCCATATACATGGCGGCACTGTCGGCATCGTCGGCATCGACCGGCTCCACCTCGGTCCCGGCCAGTTCCGCCGCGAAACCGACGAAATCGGCCGGCGCCGGCAGCACGAGGGCCAGCGGCACACCGACATGGGACAGGCGCAGACCATTCAGGATCGCGCGGATGTGGTCGCGCAGGGCCTCGTCCGACAACAGGGTCTTCAGCGGATAAAGCAGACGCCGCCGCGCCGACATCGCCTCGCGCAGCGATTCATGTCCGCCGATCCAGGCCCTTGTCAGCGGCACCAGCGGCAGGGCGGCGACGTCGGGCCGCAGCAGGCCCTGCGCCTTGCGGTGCCAGTCGACGAGACGGGTGACATCCCCCCAGGGAATGTCACCGGCCGCGAGGAGGCGTCCGCAATAGTCCGTCGCGTCGATCCAGCGCGGGCGACGCCCGCCCTTCGAGAGAAGATCGCGAAACGCCCCCATGTCGTCAGCCCTTCGCCGCCAGCTGGGCTTCCAGCTCGGCGATACGCACGTCGCGCGG
>JAQVKV010000273.1 GCA_028694545.1 Zavarzinia sp.
CCTTCGGCACCAGGCTCTCGAGCGTCACCATCTCGAGCGCCGTCTGTTCGGGACTGGGTTTCTTCAGCATACCCAAGTGAATCAAAAACCCCCAGCTCTCGCCAGGGGTTTGTCAGCAGTCTGAGGGGCGGCCCATGGGCCGCCCCTTCGAAGGATCGTGTTGCGGTGTCTTACGAGAACAGCGACAGGACGCTCTGCTCGCTCTGGCCGGCGAAGGACAGCGCCTTGAGGGCCAGCTGCTGCCGGGTCTGCAGGGCGACCAGGTTGGCGCCTTCCTCGTTCAGATCGGCCAGCGTCAGCTTGTCCGAACCTTCGGTCAGGGCGTTCACGTAGCTGGTCGAGAAGTCCGACCGGGTCTGCAGCAGGGTGATGTTCGAACCGAGGTTCGAAGCCGTGGCACGGACTGTCGAGACCGCCGCGTCGACCGCGTCGGTGATCGAGTCGACGGCGTCGATAAGCGCGGTCGCCGTCGTGTAGGCGGTGAAGCCGGCGGCGCCGATAACCGCCGCGCCGACGACAGAGCCGGCATCGGAGGCATTGGCGGCGGCGGTGAACAGGGCACCGGCGCGCAGGTCACGGCCCTGGACGGTCAGCTGCGCCGTCGTGACTTCCGAGAACTTGACGGTCAGGCTCGAGGTCGTGCTGTTGATCAGGTTCGTGCCCTGATACGAAGCGTCGCCCAGCAGGCTGTTCAACTGGCCGAGGAGGTCGCTGAACTGCTTGGTCAGGTCGGCCTTGGTGGCGTCGTCGGCGGTCTTGGCCGAGATCGCGACACCCTTGATCTGCTTCAGGATCTTGTCCGCCGACTCGGTCGCGTTCAGGGCGGTCTTCAGGGACGAGATACCCTGATCGATGTCGCCCTTGCGGGTGGTGAAGTCGGACGCGCGATCGGAAAGGCCCTTCGCGGCGAAATAGGCGGTCGCGTCATCGACGGCGCTCGACACCTTCAGGCCCGTGGCGAGACGGCTCTGGGTGCGGTTGGCGAGATCGGTGGTCTGATTCAGCGAGAGGAGGTTGGCGCGCGAAGTGGCGGTCAGCTTGATGTCAGACATTGTCTTTGGTCCTTCTGGTCCATTGTGATGAAGCCCTTCTGGGCCTCGGGATATTCAATGCAGGCACCGTGCCAATCCGGGAAATAGAACCGAAATGGCGGTTTTCTTGTGTTCTGGAGATATTCCTTCGGAGAAACTGGGCAATTATTGCCGGGTTCTATGGGCAGAAATTGCCGGGTCGGCAGATTTGGCCCGGCAATTCCTGCCCGGTGACAGGGTCAGACCGAGGCGTGGAAGGCCATGGCGGCGGGGGCGGCGCTGGCCGTGCGCAGGGCGGCGCCGGGGCCATAGCCGAGCACCGGCCGGGCCTTGCTCGCCACGGTCTCGGCGATGCTGCGCATCAGCCGGTCGGACACGGTGCGCGCGGCGGCAATCTGCACGGTATGCAGGGCGAGCGCCTCGCGCAGGCGGCGGGTCGGCGCCTTCAGGCGCGCGCGGGCGCCCGTGTCGGCCGCAATGACGGCGGGACCTCCCATCTGGGCAAGCTGCCGCTCATAGGCTTTCACCACCTGGATCTTCGCTTCGATCAGGGGCTGCAGGCGATGCAGCCGGCGGGCCGCCATCTCGGCGCATTCCGCGTCGATCGCGTCGGCCAGGCGGTCGGACAACAAGGCCAGGGTCTCGATGTCCTGGGGGGCGAGGGGATTGGGGTCACTGGCCATGGGGTGGCTCCTCCGAAACGAGCAGGGAACGGATCATCATGTCGGACAGGCCGATGCCGCCGCGCGCGGCGATGGCCTTGCCGTATTCGTCGATCAGGAAGCCGCGGAAGGCGGCTTCGCCAGCACCGCCGCCGAAGGGACCGTCGGTACGGATGCCGTCGAACATGGGAGACAGCATCTGTGACACGACCATGGCCTCGAAATCCTCGGCCGAGGCTTTCAGCTTCGGCGAGACGACGGGCAGGGGCCGGTTGGCGGGCCAGGCGTAGCGGACGGTTTCGGTTGGCGCGGTGCTCATCACATGACCTCTCGTCACATCACTTCGATGTCGGCCTGCAGGGCGCCGGCGGCCTTGATCGCCTGCAGGATGGGGATCATGTCGCGGGGCCCGAGGCCAAGGCCGTTCAGGCCGTTCACCAGATCCTGCAGGCTGATCCCGGCCTCCATGACGATGACGCGCTGCTCGCGGCTTTCGTCCACCTGGACATCGGTGCGCGGCACCACGGTGGTCTGGCCGCCGGAGAAGGGAGCGGGCTGCGAAACCTGCGGCGCCTCGGTAATGCGCACGGTCAGATTGCCCTGGGCGATGGCGACGGTGGAGACGCGGACATCGGCGCCGATGACGATGGTGCCCGAGGCTTCGTCGATGACGATACGGGCGCGCTGGTCGGGGGTGACCATCAGCTGTTCGATCCGGGTGATGAAGTCGACCAGGTCGGCGCGGGCATCACCCGGGACGAAAATCTCGACCGTCGATGGGTCGAGGGCGCGGGCGGTGCCGCGGAAGGCACCGTTCACCGCCTGGGCGATGCGGCGCGCGGTGGTGAAATCGGGATTGCGCAGGGCGAGGCGCAGTGTCGGCTCGCTGCCGAAGGTATAGGCGACTTCCTTTTCGACGACCGCGCCATTGGCGATCCGGCCCGAGGTCGGCACGCCCTTGGTCACCGTGGTGCCGGCGCCCTGGGCCTTGAAGCCGCTGATCGAGACCTGCCCTTGCGCGACGGCATAAACCTCGCCGTCGGCGCCCAGCAGCGGCGTCACCAGAAGCGTGCCGCCGGCAAGGCTCTTGGCATCGCCCAGCGCGGACACGGTGACGTCGAGGCGCGAGCCGGCGCGACCGAAGGGCGGCAGTTCCGCCGTTACCATGACCGCGGCGACATTCTTCGTCTTCAGGTCGCTGTCGCGCGTGTTCACGCCGAGGCGTTCAAGCATGGCTTCCAGGCTCTGCTTGGTGAAGGGGGCGTTGCGCAGCGAGTCGCCGGATCCGTCCAGGCCGACGACGAGGCCGTAACCGACCAGCATGTTGTCGCGAACGCCCTGGACCGTGGCGATGTCCTTGATGCGGGACTGGGCCGCGCCCGCCACGCCGGACGGGGCGAGAAAGGCGGCGCAGAGGGCCAGTACGGCGGCAAGGGATTTCCACATGATTTCTACCTCGGTCTGTGGCGGCTTCTCCGCCCGAAAGCCGATGTGCGAATCCCGTGCCAGTATAAAATAAAGTAAAATCAATAGGTTATGGAGAGCGCCGCACGGCATCTCTTGCCGTCCGGGCAATATTTGCCTGCGGGACTTGTGCCCCGGCGCGCCACGGGTCACGCTTCACGTGTCGTTAAGGATAAGCGCGGCATGATCCGGCGGGAGATTTCCCCGGCTCCCTGGCGAAAGCGGGAAGAGGTACAGACGGCAGCATGAAGATCGACGGCAGCGGCAAAATCGTCGGCCCCGGGGCACCGGGGGCCCGCCGTCCCGCAAGAGGTGGCACGGGGGGCTTTTCCCTCGAGGGTACGGACGACGCCGCCCCCGCCAAGGGACCGTCCGGCGCCGGCAGTGTCGGCGGGGTTGCCGCGCTCTTCGCCCTGCAGGAAGTGGACGCGGACGGTGAACGCAAGCGGGCGGCCAAACGGGGCAACGACCTGCTCGACCGGCTGGAGGAATTGCGCATGGGCCTGCTGCTCGGCCATGTCCCGCGTGAACGCCTGCAGGATCTCCTTGCCATGGTGCGCAGCCGCCAGGAACAGGTCACCGATCCCCGACTCGCCGGGGTGCTCCAGGACATCGAATTGCGGGCCGCGGTAGAGCTGGCCAAGCTCGGATATTAGATTTTCCCCGCGAACTCGACTAAATCACTGGAAAATCTGGCATTTTCGAGGCAATGCAAGGCTTGAACCAGAGAAGGCCGCTGCTATACTCCGCCCGCCTCGCGGCAGAAGCATCGTGCATGAGGGATGGCATGGGAGCAGAGTTGCCGCCGGACTACCGTCCGAGCGAAGACGAAGAGTTCATGAACCCGCGTCAGCGTGAGTATTTCCGGCGCAAACTCGTGGCTTGGCGTGAAGATATCCTGAAGGAAAGCCAGGAAACCCTGTTGCACCTGCAGGAAGACACGGTGGCCGAGCCGGATCTCGCGGACCGGGCTTCGGCGGAATCGGAGCGCGCGCTCGAACTGCGCACCCGGGATCGCCAGCGCAAGCTGATCGGCAAGATCGATGCGGCATTGCGCCGGATCGAGAACGGCGAATACGGCTATTGCGAGGAGACGGGCGATCCGATCAGCCTGCGTCGTCTCGATGCCCGCCCGATCGCCACGCTTTCGATCGAGGCGCAGGAACGCCACGAACGGCGTGAACGGACCTATCGCGACGATTGAACGACCTCATCGCCGCAAGACGCGAGGGCCGGGGAAACCCGGCCCTTCGTCTTTTGTGCTTGTGCCGCGCCTGCACCTCTTGTCGCAGGGGATCAGTTTTGACATCAGTCATGAAAATTTAATCAGAAAGCCGCTAGACCGGTCACAGATCCAATAGCGGAGACGGCGGCACGCTCCCACGTCACGACTTGGGAACCCGGTCGCCGCATAAGAACATGCGCGCTTCACTGCTTATCCTTGTGACCTGTGGTCTTGGTGCTTGCGCCGATCTCGAAACTTTCGATTTCGAGATGGTGCTTCCGGATGATGCCGCCGTCATGCGCGCGGCGGCCGTGGCGCCGCCTGCACCGCTTGTCGCCCTTGCACCCGAGGTCACGCTGGTCGCGACCGAGGGGGTGACATCACCCGCATGGGGACGCGCGGCCCGGCGCCATCTGGGCGAGGCCCCCGGGTTGTTCGGCGACGTCGTGGCCGGGCCGGTGACCGCCGAGCGCTCGCAACAGGCGGCCCTGCCGGTCCTGAAGGCGATCGGGAAGCAGG
>JAQVKV010000274.1 GCA_028694545.1 Zavarzinia sp.
GCTTCGACGCCGCCACCGTACGCCTGCACTGGACCGACAAGCCGTATGTCTGGCACGTGAACGACGGTGAGGAAGTCTTCGTCGTCCTCGACGGCGTGATCGACATGCATTGGAAGGATGCGACGGGGACGGAGCAGGTGACGCGCATGGGGGCGGGTGACATCGTCCATGCGGGCATCGGCGCCGAGCATGTCGCCCACCCGCAAGGGCCCGCGCGCATCCTGGTGGTGGAACGCCCGGGTTCGGTCTGATGTGTCGGAATTGTCTGGCGCGCTAGAATTTTTGGGCCCGCCAGAATTTCTTGCCGGTCAGAATTCCTTGGTAAGGCCGATCTCGAAAATGTCGCGGTCGTATTCGTAGATCGACAGGTTCGACTGGTTCGAAACGTGGGTGTAGCGGAAGCGCGGCGTTACCTTCCAGATATTGATCTTTCGGTTCAGCAGCGTCGCCGAAACCTGCCAGATGGCATCGTCCCGATCCGTGTTGAAGAGGGGCTGGGTGCCGTCGTAGCCCGTCTCGGCGTAGCGGTAGGACGCACCGGCGGAGAACCCCCAGGGCAGGTCGCCATAGATGCCCGCGGCGACACCGGATGACGTGTTCGAAAGATGCTCGAACTCCAGGTCCTCGCGGATTGCATTGGCCGAGGCATAGACGAGCCAGCTCGGCCGGATGGCATAGCGCAGGGTGAGGCTGCCGTCGTAGGTTTCGCCCTCCTGGCCGTTGCCGATGAAGGATTCGAGTTTCGCCACCCGGGCCGTCGCTTCGCCCCGCAGGCGCCGGGTCAGCAGGTAGTGGCCGTCCAGCCGCACGCCGGTGGACAGCGCATAGGGATCGAGCCCGCGCCAGCGGTAATAGCCATCGAAGGCGATGCCGACCTCGCCCCGATCGAGCAGCAGGCGCGGTCCGACGTCGAAACTTGCCAACGTCTCGTCGAGATCGCTGTCGTCATAGCTGCGCTGGGTGACGCCGCCTTCGGCGACGATGCGCCAGCGGTCTCCGAGATCGAAGCGGTAGCCACCCTCGACGCCGGTCAGGATCCCGGTGCCTGATTTCTGGGCCGAGGAATCGTTCAGGTAGAAGGGGAGGCCGCCGATGTTCACCTCGCGGCTTTCGGGGCCGCCGTTGATATTGCTGTCCGGTACCACGGCGAAGGTGACGGCGAGGTTCCAGCGTCGGCGAAGGCGGATCGCATCGAGGAATTTCTCGATATTGGCCTTCACCGTTTCCGGCAGGTCGGCGGACAGCAGGCGTTCGAACTGGAAGCGGGCACGGTCGTCGTGATCACCGCTGAGGAACAGGGCGCGTGCCAACTCGAGCCGTACCCGGACGAGCTCCGGATCATGGTCGAGAATGTCGTCGAAGATGCGCGCCGCCCCCTCGTAATCGCCGGCGGCGATCGCGATCAGGCCCTGGCGGAAGGAGGTTTCGATACGAAGCTGCTCTTCCGTCGGCGGTGCCTCCGCGGCGGGCAGGGGGGCAGCCTGCGCTCTTGCGAGCGACGGTGCCGCGGCCGAAGCGGCCAGGGCCAGGATGATCGCCAGGGGCGAAGGGACGAAGCGCCCCTTCGCGGCGACAGGGAGCATCAGCGGGCGGCGCCGAAGGCGCCGCTCGCCTCGACCAGCGGCGCCGTGCCGCCCGCCGGCACCTCGACGAGATTGGTGCCGCTGACGTACCAGGTCCCGGCCACTTCTTCCGCCGCGGGGCCGGAGAAGGCGGCCTCGAATTCGGTCTGGCCGTCGGGCGTGGTGCCGGCTGGTGCCGTCGCATCGAAGAAGGTGGTAGCGGCACCGCCCGAGATCGAGGCATTGGCACTGTCGATCGTCGAGCCGGTGAAGGTGATGTCGCCGATGGCGAGGGTGTTGCCGTTGTCGTCGTGAAGCGTCAGGTTGGTGATCTCGGTATCGACCTTGCCACTGGTGAAATTGGCCGTCAGGGCGATGTCGCCAGTCAGCAGATTGACGCCATCGATGCCCGAATTCACCACGGCCGAACCGATCGTCTTGCCGTTGTAGGTGGCACTGGCCGGCAGGGAGGCGATGGTGGTCAGGTCCGGGCTGCGGTTCGTCGTGAAGGAGCCGCCGCCAGTGGACATGAACTGGACCTTCGTGGCATCGGTCGGGTCGACATCCTGGGCCAGCCAGTAGCCGAAGCTGGTATAGCTGAGCGGCGTGGTGTCGGTGCCGTCGAGCAGGATCACCTCGACCCCGCCCATCGACGTGTATTCAGTGGCCGTGAAGCCGGTCAGCGTGGCGCTGTCTGACGGTGAGCCGCGCAGGCCGGCGAGGACGGAATTCATCGTCGTCCAGTCGGTGAAGGTGGCGACGAGTTGCTTCGCCGTGCCGCCGCCCGCCCGGTTGCCGGTCAGGGTCAGTTCGACCGCCTCGGGCCCGGTGGCGCGGGCCAGGCTGGCCTCGTCGAAATCGAACGGATAGTCGAGCCGGGCGGCCGTCGTCGTGGTCGTCGTCGGGCTGCCCAGCAGCAAGGCCAGCAGGCCGCCGAGCAGGCCGGTGCTGCCGCCCGTCGTGGTGCTGGACGCCGGGGTGACGACGGCGCCCTGAATGACCGAAGCCTCGTATTGCGAGTCGGTGACCGACAGTCCGCCGGTCGTCGGCAGGGCCTCGCGCAGTGACGTGATGGGTGCCGGCGGCGTCGGCGTCGGGGTGACTGTGCCGCCGCCACCGCTGCTGCCTCCCCCGCAGGCTGCCAGCGCGAAGGGGACTGCAAGCAGAAGAGATGTGCTGGAGATCTTGTTCATACTATCCCCCACGCGGTACGGGGCCCACCCCAAGGCGTTGGGCGGCCCGCGTTCGGAGCCCGGGCGTCCAACTCATCCAATGGGTGAAAGGGTAGGGTATCTCGAGGTTGTGGTCATGGGAGGCACTCTCCCACTGACCAGGACAATTGCGCCAATTTGATGTGGAAATGGGTACAAAAATCGCCTTCAGGTAGCATCGAATCTGGCGCGCGCGTTCTCGATGTCGGGGAGCCGGTCTTCGGCGAAGCGGCGCAGCCCGTCGAGGGCAGCCGCCAGGTCGATACCGAGGGGCGTGATCGCATATTCCACCGTCACCGGCACGGTTGGATAGGCGGTGCGGGTGACGAGGCCGTCCCGTTCCAGGCTCTTCAGGGTCTGGGACAGCATCTTCTGGGAAAGCCCGTCGACCCCCCGACGCAATTCATTGAACCGCATCGTCCGGCGCGCCAGCAGGATCAGCAGAAGCACGGTCCATTTGTCGGCGATGCGATCGAGGATCGCCCGGGTCGGACAGGCGCTGTCGAAGACGTTGGGGGAAGGGGCTTGGAGGAGGTGAGCCGGATCGGACATGGGGCCTCGACAGGGTATCAGTCAGGTGACCTGGTGAGTGAAAAGTGCCTTCTTTACACCTGGATATCATATAGGCATTAGGTTTCTATCAGAAACTTGATGAAGGTTGTATACCATGGCGAAGATCGCACTCCTCGGCGCTACCGGCAATGTCGGTCGCCGCATTCTGGACGAACTGGTCGCACGTGGGCACCAGGTCACGGCGCTGGCCCGGCGGGTGACGTCCTTGCCGGCGCATTCCCTGATCACGCCCCGGAGCGTCGATGCCGGCAACGAGGCCGAACTGGTAGCGGCACTCACCGGCCACGATGCGGTGATCAGTGCGCTGCCGTTTCTGTCCAGCGACCCGGATTTGCTGATCCGGTCGGTGAAGGCGGCGGGCGTCGCGCGCTATCTGGTGGTGGGGGGCGCCGGCAGCCTGGAGGTGGCGCCGGGCGTCAAACTCCTCGATGTGCCGGATTTCCCGGCCATCTACCTGGCCGAGGCGACGCGCGGCAGCGCCTTCCTCGATCGTCTGCGGAAGGAGCCGGCGGGGCTGGACTGGACGATGCTCTCGCCCGCGGCGCTCTTCGTGCCGGGAGAGCGCACGGGCCACTTCCGCCTCGCCGACGACGAACTGCTAACCGACGGTGCGGGCAACAGCACCGTCTCCCTCGAGGATTACGCGGTCGCTCTCGCCAACGAGGTGGAGCACCCGGCGCACCGCCGCCGGCGCTTCGCCATCGCCTACTGAGGGCGGCGTGTGGCGGGCGTTCAGCGAGCCGCGCCGAACGCGCCGCTGATGTCGATCATCGGCGCCGTCTCGCCCGGATCCGGCTGGACGAGATTGGTTCCGGAGACATGCCAGGTCCCGGCCATTTCCTCCGCCGCCGGCCCGTAGAATCCGGCCTCGAGGGCGGCGCCACCATCGGGGGTGACGCCGCCCGGGTTCATGTCGTCCACATAGGTCATCGCCGTGCCGCCCGAGACGCTGGCGCTTGCCGCGTCGATGGTCGCGCCGGTGAAGGTGACGTCCCCCATGAGGTAGGCTGTCGTTTCGTCCGTGTGGATCATCAGGTCGGTGAAGGCGGCATCCACCGTCCCGGCCCCGAAGTCCGCGGTCAGGGTGGCGTCGCCGCCGAAGGGGGCATAGCCGTCCGCGCCACCGTTGAAGGCGGCGAGACCGAAGGTCTTGCCAGTGTAGACGGCCGTCGTCGGCAGGCTGGCGATCGTTGTCAGGTTCGGCGCGGGGCTGGTCGAGAAGGCGCCGCCGCCGGCGATGACGAACTGATACCGGGTATCGTCCGTGGGATCGAAGTCGTCGACCAGCCAATAGGCGAAGCCGGTATAGGTGAGGTCGACCGTTGCCGTGCCGTCCATCATCAGGACGTCGGTTTCGCCAAGAGACGTATAGCCCGGCACGGACAGGCTGGCGGATTCATCAAGCGCCGCGACGAGGCCTGGCAGGATGAAGCCGAAATCGACCCAGCCGGCGAGTTGGCCGACCACGCTCTTGCCGCCGCCGCCATCGAGGAGGGTCAGTTCGACGCCGCCCGAGCTGTCGAGTCGGGCCATTTCGGCG
>JAQVKV010000275.1 GCA_028694545.1 Zavarzinia sp.
GGTTCAACACGGCGGTGGCGGCGATCAACCGCAACTTCCCGGGCGTGAACACGCTGGAGATCGTGCTCGAGGCGAAGAACCCGACCAACCCGAACCGGGTGGCGCGTCAGGCCGAGACGATCCAGACCATGGCCCGGCTGCAATATGCGCTCGAGCATATGGACAATCCGCCCGAGGCGACGCTGTCCTTCGCCGACTACCTGCCGGAAGCCAACCGTCTGTTCGCCGGCGGCAACCCGAAGTGGGCACCGCTCGATCCGACCGACGCCGCCACGGGCGCCGCGGTGGGCGCCGTGATGTTCGGGACGAGCCCCAAGGCGTTCCTCCACGTTGCCGACTTCGAGCAGCAGAACGCCACGGTCTCGCTCTGGTACAAGAACAACAAGCAGGAGACGGTCGATCTCGCCCTTGCCCAGGCACATCGCGCGGTCGAGATGGTCGGCGCCGACCATCCGGACTTCCGGGTGCGCCTCGCCACCGGCACGATCGCCCTGCAGCAGTCGATCAACGACACGGTCGCGCAGTATGAATATGTCATCCTGGGCGCGCTGAACGTGATTATCCTGCTCGGCTGTGCCTTTGCCTATCGCTCGATCGTCGCGGGCTTCTTCCTGCTCATCCCCGTGAACCTCGCCAACCTGTATCTGGGCGCGGTGATGGTGGAGCTGGGCATCGGCCTCGACGTGAACACGCTGCCCATCGCCTCGATCGGCATCGGTGTCGGCATCGATTACGGCATCTACCTGCTGTCGCGTATCTGCGAGGAATATCAGGCGACGAAGCACTACGACACGGCGATCCGGGCGGCGATCATGACGACCGGCAAGGCGATCCTGTTCACCGCCTCCATCGTCGCGATCGGCATCCTGCCCTGGTACTTCCTGTCGGACCTGAAGTTCCTCGCCGACATGGGCCTGCTGCTCGTGATGGTGATGACCATCAACATGGTGCTGGCCATCGTGGTCGTGCCATTGCTGGTCTGGCTGTTCAAGCCGCACTTCGTAACGCGAGACGACCTGCTGGTCGGCGAATCCATCGACCTGTCCCAATACACCGAAGGCCGCGCCCTGGAGCAGGCCGAACTGAAGCCGATGGCCGCCGCCCAATAAGGCGGCCAGGGCACCAATCGTATCCACCGGGAGGTACAAAATGCATATCCGTAAATATGATTCCGGCTTCAGCCGCCGCCAGTTCCTGGAACGAACCGCGAAGGGCGTCGTTGCCGCCGGCCTGCTCCAGCCGCTCTGGCCGCTGATCGCCAACGCCCAGGACACAGCCAAGGCCTATCCCGAGGAACTGCAGTCGATCGACGCCTACACCAAGGGCAAGATCAAGACCGGCGATATCGTCGATGCCAGCAACGTCGATATCGTCAAGGATCTGTTCGACGCCATCACCTACAAGCAGATCAAGGAACTGGGGCGTCGGGTCAAGATCGTGAAGACCCAGACCGATCCCACGAAGCTGTATCCGACGAAGTACCTGGAAGCGACGATCCGCAATGCCGGCAAGGCCAAGTTCGACGGCGCGGGCAATGTGGTGACGCAGGACGGCAATCGCTGGATCGGCGGCAATCCCTTCCCGAACGCGAAGACGGGCGAGGAAGTCTATGCCAACCTGACCCTGTCCTGGGGCCGGAACGATGTCGGCTTCTACGCGCTGCGCGACAGTGACATTTCCCCCGACGGCAATGTCGCCTATCAATATGATCTTTGCTGGTGTGAGCAGAATATCGCCGGCCTCGTCAGCGATCCGAACAAGCCCTATTTCAAGGGCTTCGACGATATGCTGCGCTTCCAGAGCGTGTTCTTCACGGCACCGAACGACGTGCGGGGCACCTCGTTCCTGTCGAACTGGCTCTATGACCAGAGCAAGTTCCCGGACCTCTTCGGTTACCTGCCGGCCTTCAAGCGCGAACGCCGCTTCCCCACCAACCAGCGTTTCGAGCCCCTGGTGCCGGGCTTCACCCTGTTCCTGTCGGACGCCTGGCACGCCGGCGATCCCATGTTGACCTGGGGTAACTACAAGATCGTGGACACCAAGCCGCATCTGGCCGCCGCCGGTTCCAACTGGAACGGCGACAAGCCGGGCTGGGAGCCGGAAGTGCACGGCGGTCCGAAGGGCATCAGCTTCTACGAGTATGAATACGAGCTGAAGCCCGAGGTGTTGGTCATCGATTCCGAGCCGACCGGCTATCCCCGTGCACCGGTCGGCAAACGCCGTACCTATATCGACGTGCGCAACATGCAGGGCCTGGTCTCCAACACCTACGATCGTCGCGGTGACCTCTGGAAGCTGGTCGAGGCGCCCTATGGGCCCTACGAGCGGGGCGGCAAGACCCAGAAGGACGGCAATGGCGATACCGTCTGGTCGGTGCAGTCCTGCATGTGCTACGACATCCAGACCAACCGCGGCAGCCGCTTCTACCTCGCCGAGGAAGTGAACGGCGGCTACAAGAGCGGCTGGAACCAGGGTGATCTCTACGAGCAGTTCCTGACCATCCAGGCGATCCGTCGCCTTGGCAGCGCCTGATCCGGGCGGAGGGGAACAGTCGATGCGATCCATCGTCGCTCGCTCCGCCCTCGCGGTCATCCTCGCCGGCCTCGTGCCGGCGGGGGCCTCCGCCGGGACCATCGGCTTCGACGTCGTGCATCAGGGCACGGCGCATGAAGCCTTCTTCTGCATGTCCGCCGAGAAGGACGCGATGATCGCCGTCGGCGCGCCCAACCTGCTGTTCGACAGCACGGACGCCGGCAAGAGCTGGAGCCTGAACACGGCCGTGAAGGCGGACGGCGCGCTCTTCGGCTGCCGGCTGAAGCATGGTGTCGGCCTCGTCGTGGGGCAGATGGGCCTTATCCTGCGGCAGGAGGGGGGCGTCTGGTCGGAGGTTCCCAAGGTGACCGACGCCCGCCTTTTCGCGGTCGACATGAACGCCCGGGGACTTGCGGTCGCTGTTGGCGCCTTCGGCACCATTCTCGTTTCGACCGACGCCGGCAAGAACTGGTCCAGGGTCGACTACGACTGGTCGACGACGAACACGGAGGGGTTCGAGCCGCATATCTACGGCGTCACCGTCGCCGAGGACGGAGCGGTCACGATTTCCGGAGAATTCGCCGCGATCCTCCGTTCAACGGACGCGGGCAATACATGGTCTGTGGTGAATACGGGAACGGCGTCTCTGTTCGACGTGGTTATCGACGGGGACGGTATCGGTTTCGCGGTGGGCCAGGATGGCCTTGTGTTGCGGACCGCGGATAGCGGCCTGACGTGGAGCAAGGTGGCTTCCGGCGTAACCTCCAACCTCCTCGGTATCGAACGTGACGGGGCCGGCCATGTGCTGGTTACGGGCATGCGTTCGCTTCTGATCGGCACGGACGACGGCTCCGCCCTGAAGGCGATCTTGCCCGGCGACGTGGCAACCGGCTGGTACCAGGGCATCGTCGACAGCGGCAAAGGTACCTGGCTGCTCGCGGGGCAGGCTGGGCGTCTGGTCCGTGTAATCGATAACGAAACGAAATAACGACCCTTGAACGGGGATACTGGGGGGTAAGGCATGATCGGGAAGGCAGAGAAAAAGCTGATCGCCAGTCTGATGGGGAGCTGCGCGATACTGGGGTTGATGGTGCCGGCATTCGGCTTCGACTTCTCCATCTCGGGCTTCATCCAGCATCAGATGGCGTTCAAGCTGAGCGATACGGAAAACCCGAACAACCAGGGGGGCAATCCGTTCAACGGCCAGCAGATCCCGCTGGAGCCGCTGGGACTTGACCTCGGCGAACTGGCGGCGGTGAACAACCTTCTGTCGTCCCTTTCGCTGCCGACCCTGACGGATCTGACCAATCCTCTGTTCGGTCAGGCCGCCACGGTGCCGCCCACCGGCTACCGCAACAACCGCAAGACGAGCAACGACCTCAACCTCATGATCTCGCGGCTTGAAGTCAACATGCGTGCGGCCATCGATGCCAACTGGAGCGCGACGGCGACCGTGCGGGCGGTCTATGACTGGAACCCCTACGACGACATTTCGGGCAACAATAATTTCTTCAAGACCCAGTTCCACGACGGCGGCGGCGGCACACCGCTGGAGATCGCCGGCAACAGTTATATGATCGATTTCCCGAACGCGACGATCAACTACACCAACGGCAGTTTCTACGCCAAGCTGGGCAATCAGCAGATTGCCTGGGGCGAGGCGGTATTCTTCCGCGTGCTCGACGTGCCGAACGGCCTCGACCTGCGTCGCCACCTGATCATGGATCCTGGACTTGAGGAGTATTCGGACAAGCGCGTGCCGGCCCTTGGCCTGCGCATGTCCTATCAGGTCACGCCTGAATGGGAGGTCGAAGGTTTCATCCAGAAGTTCGAGCCCTCGATCTTTCCGACGCCGTCGTCGCCCTATAACATCATCCCTGACCAGTTTACCCTGCACGAACGCTACAAGGGCTATGCCGACGACCTCTGGAATGTCGGCGGCCGTATCCGCGGGCAGCTGGGCGACCTCGGACTGCAGTTCATCGCCGTGTCGCGCCACAATCCGGACGGCGCCATCCGCTGGACGAAGTCGGGCGTGAACAAGGACATTCCGGTCCTGCCGGGCTCGGGGGCGACCCTGGCCGAGACGCCTTTCGAGGTCGATCAGGAAAACGGCGTGAAGAGCCAGGATGAGTGGTACTGGTACGCCGGTCAGGTGCGGCTGGACGGGGTCCAGGCGCTCAATTCCGCCGTGGACGACTTCCAGCCGGCCACCGGTTCGCTCACCGCCTACAACGTCGGCAACGATCCCGATCTCGCCCGGGCGGAACTGGATACATTCTTCTGGCTTTCCGGTGGCTTGCGCGGCCATCTCGAGCGGATTTTCCCCTATGAGAACATCTTCGGCG
>JAQVKV010000276.1 GCA_028694545.1 Zavarzinia sp.
TCGGTCGCGGCCGAGGACGGGCAGATGGGTCAGGCGGCCTATTCGGCGTCCAAGGGCGGCGTCGTCGGCATGACCCTGCCGATCGCCCGCGACCTGATGGGCGAAGGCATCCGCGTCAACACCATCCTGCCCGGCATCTTCAACACGCCGCTGCTGCAGGGCGCGCCCGACAACGTGAAGGCGGCGCTGGCCGCTTCCGTGCCCTTCCCGAAGCGCCTCGGCATGCCGGCCGAATATGCCCAGCTCGCGCTCACCATGATCACCTGCGGTTACTTCAACGGCGAGGACGTCCGCCTGGACGGCGCCATCCGCATGGCCCCGCGCTGAAAGACGAAGGCCGGCGCCGCAGGGCGCCGGCCTTCCTCAGGTGAGGCGCAGCACGATGCGTCCGACGGCCCGGCGTTCGGCCACCAGCGCCAGCGCCTCGGCATGATCGGCGAGGGGCAGGACCCTGCCCGGTGCCGCCGACAGGCGCCCGGCCGCCAGCCACTCGAACAGGACCTCCGCATTGGCCCTGGCCTTTTCCGGCTGGTGATGCAGCGAGAAGCGCGCGAAATCGACCCCCACCAGATCGGCCCCCTTCAGCAGGGCCAGATTGAAGGGCAGGGCGGGAATCCGCCCGGCCGCGAAGCCGACCACCAGATGCCGTCCGCCCCAGCCGAGGCTGCGGAAGGCCGGCTCGGCGGGATCGCCGCCGACCGTATCGAACACGAGGTCGAGACCCGCCGGCCCCACGGCCGCCTTCAGCGCGTCCCGCCATTGGGCTTGCGTGTGATCGACCGTGGCGTCGGCGCCGAGGGCGAGGGCATGGGCGCGCTTGGCCTCGGTCGAGGCGGCGGCGATCACGCGCAGGCCCAGCGCCTTGCCCACCTGCACCGCCGCCGCGCCCACGGCCCCGGCGGCGCCGAGGACGAGAAGCGTCTCGCCCGCCCGCGCCCGGCCCCGGTCGACGAGACCGTGATAGGCGGTGCCGAAGTTGACGTGGAAGCCCGCCGCGTCCTCGTAGGCGATGCCGTCCGGCAGGGCGGTCAGCGCGCCGGCCGGCAGCACGCCGTATTCGGCGAAGGCGCCGGTGAAGTGCCAGCCGATCACCCGCTGCCCGACATGCCAGCCCGTGACCCCTTCGCCCAGCGCCGTGATCTCGCCGGCCCGTTCCGAACCCGGCGCGAAGGGCAGCGGCGGCCGGACTTGGTAGCGCCCGCTACCGATCAGCAGGTCGACGAAGCCGATCGCCGCCGCGTGATGGCGCAGCAGCACCTCGCCCGGGCCGGGCACGGGGCGGGGCACGTCGGCCAGGGGCCAGCTTGCGGGCGGGGCGAAGTCCCGGCACCACAGGGCGCGCATGATGGCCTGCGTCATCTCGCTTCCTCTTCTCCGCCGCTTCGGGCCCATGGCCGATAGTACGGCGGTTTAAAGATGTTTATAGTCGGCGCCGGAACGGTGTTACGCCGCATGATACGAGCATCAGGGTAGTCTATTGGCGAACGAGAGGTCACCTGCCCGCCGGCCGGAAGGCGAACAGGCGGAGACGGCGCAACAATTGCTGCATGCCGCCGCGGCCCTGATGACGGAACGCAATACGATCGACGTGCCGGTGGCCGACGTCGCCGCAAGGGCGAAGCTGAACGCCGCCCTGGTGAACTATTATTTCCGCACCAAGACCGGGCTGCACATCGCCCTCGTGAAGCGCGACGCCGCCCAGGCGGTGGACGAGATGAAGCGCCTTCTCGCCTCGGGCCTGCCGCCGGCCGAGAAGATGCGCCGGCACCTGTCCGGCATGATCCGGACCTTCTACCGCTATCCCTATCTCTATCGGCTGATGCGCGCCCTGATGCGCGACAAGGGGCAGGACGTGGCGCGGGAGATCGCGGAATTCTTCAATCGTCCGGTGGTGGAGACCCAGCGCGCCATCCTGGCCGAAGGCGTGGCCGCCGGGACTTTCCGCGACGTCGATCCCCTGTTCTTCCACCTCAGCGCGGTCGGCGCCTGCGACCATCTCTTCGCGGAATCGAGCGCGTTGCGCTGGACCTTCGGTATCGAGACGGTGGACGAGGACATGTGCCAGCGCTACGCCGACGCCGCCGTCGACCTGCTGATGGGCGGCCTGCTGACCGAGGACGGGCGCCGGAGTTGAACCGGCGCCCGCGCCGTCTTACGGCTTCTTGACGACGACGGTCTGCACGTTGGTGTATTCGAGCAGGCCGTCCACGCCGTTCTCGACCCCGACGCCCGACTGCTTGTGGCCGGCGAAGGGGGCGATGGGCGAGAGGTGCTGGGTCTCGTTGATCCAGACCGTGCCGGTCTCCAGCCGTTCGCCGACGGCGAGCGCCTTGTCCGCATCCGCCGACCACACCGAACCGCCGAGGCCGTATTCACTGGCGTTGGCCTTGGCCAGCGCCTCTTCCAGATCCTCGACCTTCAGCAGGGGCAGGACCGGGCCGAACTGCTCTTCCTGGACGATGCGCGAATCCTCCGGCGGATTGTCGAGGATGGTCACCGGCACGAAGTAACCCGGGCCATCATGGGCCTCGCCGCCCAGCAGGAATTTGTGGCCGTTCTTCTTCGAATCCTCGATCAGGTCGAGGACGCGGCGGTATTGCTGCTTGTTCTGCACCGGGCCGATCTGGGTGCCCTGTTCGGTGCCATCGCCCACCTTCACCGTCTTCGCGTAGTCGACGATGGCGTCCTTCAGCGGTTCGTAGACGTCCTTGTGGATATACATGCGCTTGGAGGCGATGCAGATCTGGCCGTTGTTGGCGAAGGCGGCCCAGAACAGTTCCGGGGCGACCTTGTTCACGTCGACGTCCGGCAGCACGATCGCTGCGTCATTGCCGCCGAGTTCAAGGGTGACACGCTTCAGGCTGCCGGATGCCGACTGCATCACCCGCTTGCCGGTCGCGGTGGAGCCGGTGAAGCTGACCTTGTCGATGCCCGGATGTTCCGTCATCCAGGGGCCCAGCGAATCGCCGCCCGAGACGATGTTCAGCACGCCCGGCGGCAGCACGTCGCGCAGCAGCTCGCCGATCTTCAGCGTCGTCAGCGGCGTGAAGGGCGACGGCTTCAGCACGACCGTATTGCCTGCGAGAAGGGCGGGCCCGACCTTGAAGAAGGCGAGGATGACCGGGAAGTTCCACGGCGAGATGGCGCCGACGACGCCGATCGGGACATGGCGGGTGATGCTGCGGCGGTCGCTCGAATCCTCGTTCACGCTCTCGGGCAGCTGCAGGGTGGCGGTGCCCTGGACGAACATGCCGGCGGCGCCGACCTCGAATTCGGCCTCGCCCAGGGGCTTGCCCTGTTCGAGGGTGAGCAGGCGCTTCAGCCCGTCGAGGTTCTCGAGGATGCGGGCCGAGATCGCGTGCAGATAGTCGCGCCGCTTCTCGAAGGGCGTCGCCTTCCAGGCCGGGAAGGCGGCCCTTGCGGCGGCCACCGCCTGGTCGAGCTGTTCGCGCGAGCAATCCGGCGCCTGCGCGATGACCTGTTCCGTCGCCGGATTGACCACGGCCATGGTGGTGGCCCCGGCGACGGGCTGGCCGCCGATGGTCATGGTGAAATCGCTGGTGAACTCCATGAATTCTCTCCCCTTGAGCGTGCGGCCGGACGTTGCCGGCTCTGTCCGTCGTGTCGAGGACACGTCTTCCCGCATTCAGTCTGGGAAGTGCGCGGGGCGGGGACTAGACCCCCGAACGGGTGGGCGGGGGTTACGCCTTGGCGCCGGGGGCGGCGGCTTCCGCGTCCAGCGGCCAGCGGGCGCGGGGCTTCAGGTCCAGGGGATCCTGGTGGCCGGCGCGGAAATGCTCGACACCTGCCCAGGCGATCATCGCCGCGTTGTCGGTGCACAATTTGATGGGCGGGGCGACGAAGGGAATGCCGCGCGTCCGCGCCAGATCCTCCAGCCGCGCCCGGATCGCCTTGTTGGCGGCGACGCCGCCCGCGACCACCAGCGGGCAGGGCGCCGGCATCATCTCGATCGCGCGGCGCGTGCGGTCGGCCAGGACATTGGCGACCACGGCCTGGAAGGAGGCGGCGACATCGGCGCGGTCCCGGTCCGACAGGGGCACGGGCAGGGTGGCGATCACCTCGCGCACGGCGGTCTTCAGGCCGGAGAAGGAGAAGTCGCAGCCCGGGCGCCCGATCATGGGCCGGGGCAGGGAAAAGCGCGCGGGATCGCCCGCCTCGGCCGCCCTTTCCACCGCCGGCCCGCCCGGATAGCCGAGGCCCAGCATCTTCGCGACCTTGTCGAAGGCTTCGCCCACGGCGTCGTCGATCGTGGTGCCCAGCCGGCGATAGCGCCCGATGCCATCGACCGCCAGCAACTGGCAATGCCCGCCCGAGACCAGCAGCAGGAGATACGGGAAGGCGACACCCGACACGAGACGCGGGGTGAGCGCGTGGCCTTCCAGATGGTTGATGCCGATCAGCGGCTTCCCGGCGCCGAGCGCCAGGGCCTTGGCCGTGGTCAGACCGACGATCACCCCGCCGATGAGGCCGGGCCCCGCCGTCGCCGCCACCGCGTCGACATCGGCGAGGGCGACTCCCGCCTCGTCCAGCGCCCGTTTGATCAAGCCGTCCAGATGGCTGACATGGGCGCGCGCCGCGATCTCGGGCACGACGCCGCCATAGGCCCGGTGATCGTCGAGCTGGGACAGCACGACATTGGACAGGATCCGCCCGTCGCCGGCGACGACGGCGGCGGCCGTCTCGTCGCAGGAAGATTCGATGCCGAGCACCAACGGGTGCGCGGCCATGGCGGCGGAGGGTTCCATGGCGCCTGTCCGAGTGTTAGTACCGAAGCCCGTAACATCGGATGGACATGTCGTGCAAGCCAGCTTGAAGATCGGTACCAGGGGAAGCCCGCTCGCCCTCGCCCAGGC
>JAQVKV010000277.1 GCA_028694545.1 Zavarzinia sp.
CGCCAACTCCAGAAGCCGGCCCACCACGCGGCTGAAGACATTGCCCCCGCCCGAAGCGACCAGCGCCATCGCCAGCGGATGAGCGTCGATCAATTGCCGGGCCAGTGCCCCGGTCTCGAAGGGCAAACCGTCGAGGCGGGGCGCCTTGCACCAGGTATAACCGGTCTCATCCGCGCCGTCGGGCACGGTCGAACCTTCGTAGGGGTGGTGCCGGCGCTCGCGCCCGGCCATGCGGGCGAAACTGTGATCCTCGGCGATCAGCGCGGGATCGAAGACGCCCGGCATGGCGTCCGCGTGGATGCCCCGGCGATAGAGGCCGTTGCCATAGGACAGGAAACGGTCATAGGCCCGGCCGAGGCGATCGAGGCCGAGATCGGCGGCGATCTCGAGGAACAGGCGGAAATTCCCGGCCGGTCCCCCGTCGCGCCAGGCCGCCAGATCCTCGACCGTGGCCAGTTCCACGACACGGTCGAGCGAGGCACCGAACAGCCGGCTTTCGAGGAAATGGCGGAAGGCGGCGATGATGGCGGCAAGGCGCACCTTGTCCCGCGCGTCGATCGCGCGCGAGACACCGCCGGGCTGCAGGGTCAGTGTATGGGGCCATTTGCCGGCCATGATGCCGAACAGGCGGAACAACCCGCTGCGCGCTTCCACCGCCTCGCGCACGGCGCTGCCGGCGGCGGCCTTGAAGCGCTCCTCCACCGTGGCGAACCACGGCCGGCCGGCATAGGCGGCGCGGGCGAAATCCGGCATGAAGAACAGGTGGAAATGGGTGAGATGGTCGCCCACGTTCTCCGCCGCCAGCATGAGATCGGCAGCGAGGCGCCCGTTCGGCGGCGCCGTCACCTCCATCAGGCCGGCCAGCGCCGTCGCCGCCGCATGGGACTGGGAGACGGAGCAGATACCGCAGACCCGGGGCACGATCACCAGCGCGTCGCGCGGGTCGCGCCCTTCGAGAATGCGCTCGAAGCCCCGGAACAGCGGCGAATTCACCCGCGCCGAGGCAACGGCGCCGTCGCGCAGGTCGAGCTGGACTTCGAGATCGCCCTCGACCCGGTTGAACGGGCCGACGATCAAGCGGCTTTCCGTCATTGGTTCCCAATCCCCGTCGCCCCGGCGAAAGCCGGGGCCTTGTGCCGGAAGGGCGCCTTCGTCGGGACGAGAACCCGGCCTTCGCCGGGATGACGACAGGGATGGACGGGCATGATGTCAGCGTTTCCGCGTCTCGTGGACGGTGGGCGAGACAACGATGCGGTCGGTCGCGGCGTTGCGGCGGACCCGGTCCGGCGTCGCCGCCTTCGCGAGAGACGACAGGGCGACGAACCAGGCCTTCGGCATGTCGGTGGGCAGGCCGATGGGGATGCCGGCGAATTTCGGCGTCTCCGTGAAGGCGTGGCCCGGTTCCTCGAATTCGGGCGCGGTGCAGTTGATGCAGGCGTAACCGCCCCGCGTGCACGAGCCCTCGCCGTTCCAGAGCCTTGTATTGCAATCCGCGTGGGCCTGGGTGCCGAGACACCCCATGTGTTCCATCATGCAGCCGAGATCCGAGGGTTTGTGCGCGCTCGCCTTGTATTCGTAATATTCGTTGCGCGGACAGCCGTGGTGAACCAGGTGATCGGCATAGAAGCGCGGGCGCTGGTAAAGGTCGAGATCGCCCGTCGCCATCGCCCCGTCCGCCAGCAACATCAGGGCTTCCGTCACCCAGTTGGGATGGGTGGGGCAGCCGGCGACATTGATCACCGGCAGACCACCCCGCGCGACAAAGCCGGGACCGAGCAGACCACCTCGTTGCCGACCGTCGTATTGCAGGCCGCAGGCGTCCGCCGGATTGACGCCCGCCGCTGTCACCCCGCCGAAAGCCGCGCAGGAGCCGACGGCGACGACATGGCGCGCCATGCGGGCCAGATCGCGCACCCAGTCCATCATGGGCCGGCCGGTGCCCGCCATCATGTGGAAGCGCCCGGTACCGTTCGGCCCCATGAGGATCGAGCCCTCGACGCAGAGCACGTCGAGTTCCCGGCGTCCTCCAATGATGTCCGCCAGCAGGTCGGCGACTTCCGCCCCCGTCTCTTCCGAGAGCGTGGGATGCCAGAGAATGTCGATGCCGGCGGCCGACAGCGTGTCGAAGAAGCCCGGCGCCTCGGCGCAGAGCATGGACATGGTGCAGCCGCCACAGCCGCCCGACTGCAGCCAGAGGAGATTCATGGCCGCCGCCCCCCGGTTGCCGCCGGCAGGCGCAGGGTGAAGACGGCGCCCCCGTCCTTGTGATTGGCGGCGGAAAGCGCGCCGCCCTGTTCGCTGACGATGCGGTCCGAGATGGACAGGCCGAGCCCGGTGCCCTTGCCCACAGGCTTCGTCGTGAAGAAGGGATCGAAGATGCGGGGCAGCACATCCGTCGCGATGCCGGGGCCGCTGTCCCTGATCTCGGTCACCGCCTGCCCGCCTTCGAGGCGCCCGGCGATATGGAGACGATGGGGCGGCGGTGCTTCCGCCATGGCGTCGATCGCGTTCTGCACCAGATTCATGACCACCTGATGGGTATGGGCCGAAAGCCCGAAAGCCGTGAAATCCGGCGGTAGGTCGAAACAGACGTCGAGGTCCGGCATCTGCGCCCGCGCCACCCAGCCGACGGCGGCCTGGACCACGGCGCTCAGGTCGAAGACGTCGGCCGGCGCCTTGTCGGTCGCGGCGAAGCGGCGCAATTCGGCGACGATGTCGCGCACCCGCTCCGCCCCTTCCGTAAGCCCGTCGATCGTGCTGGGCAGGTCCGCCAGCGCCTTGTCGATCCGGTTGGTGGCGCGCGCCTCCGCTGCCGGGCGGCCCGCGTCGAGGGCAGCGATATAGGCGGTCAGCCGCTGCGCCTGGCGACGCAGCGCATGCGCATTGCCATAGACGAAGGAGATCGGATTGTTCAGTTCATGCGCGACGCCGGCGACCAGCCGGCCGAGCGATGCCATCTTTTCCGAATGCACCAGTTGTTGCTGGGTTTCCTTCAGACGGTCGTAGGCCCGGCGCAATTCCCCCGTCGGCCGGCCGACGAGGACGAGACCGACCGGACGGCCGCGCGGCGTATAGCGGATGGAGGAATTGACCGCCACCGGAAAGGCGCCTTCCACCCCCCGGAGCACCAACGCCATGTCGGACACCTGTTCGTGGCGGGCGGCGGCGGCCAGCAATTGCTCGACCGCGCCCTGCGATGCGGGCGCCAGAAGATCGGCCAGCGGTACGCCGGAGAGTGCCGCGCCAGCCCGGCCGAAGGCACGCTCCGCTGCCGTGTTCACCTGCACGATGTGGCCAGACATGTCGGAGACGAGCAGCACGTCCGTCATCGCCGCCATGACGCCGGCGATGAAGGCTTGCGCCTCCTCGAGTTCCGCGTTCTTGCGTTCGAGCTCCACCTGCTGGGCGACGAGATCGGCATAGGTCTCGTCCATCTTGCGGATGACGTCGATCCAGACGCCTTCGCTCTCCGCATCGGCGGGGCCCGGTGTCGGCGATTGCACCAAGCTCGATCCCTCCACTCCCTGGCCCGATGCTAGCACCCGGCGGCGAACGTGATCAATCGCGGGCAAATCCCCCTTGCCGGTATGATGTTTTAGATCAATCATCATACCGACTCGAAGGGAGGGGAGTGCCGCGATGATCCGTTCCACCATGCTGGCCAGCATATTGGCCACGACGCTGGGCCTGGCCCTCGCCACCCCCGCCGCGGCCCATTTCCAGGAGTTGCTGCCGAGCGCCGACGTCCTGCCCGAGGGCGGCACGGTCGATCTCGATCTCGTCTTCACCCACCCGATGGACCGGGGCCCGCAGATGCAGATGGAACGTCCCGCGCGCTTCGGCATGCTGCGCGACGGCGCCATGACCGACCTCGCCCCCGGCCTCATCGAAGTGCTCGACGGCGGCAAGAGCGCCTGGCGCGCCAGCGTCGACCTGAAGGAGCCGGGCGTTGCCGTCTTCTTCGTCGAACCCAAGCCCTATTGGGAGCCGGCGGAAGGCAAATATATCGTCCATTACACCAAGGTCATCGTCGACAGCTACGCCTCGGGCGAGGGCTGGGACGCCATGGTCGGCCTGCCGGTCGAGATCCGCCCGTTGACCCGGCCGACCGGGCTGTGGACCGGCAATGTCTTCACCGGTGTCGTCACCAAGGGCGGCGCCCCGGTGCCCTTCGCCGAGGTCGAGGTGGAATTCGTGAACGATGGTTCGGTGACGGCGCCGAACGATGCCTTCGTCACCCAGGTCGTCCTGGCGGATGCGAACGGCACCTTCACATATGCCATGGCGCGCGCCGGCTGGTGGGGCTTCGCCGCCCTGACCGAGGCGGACGAAACGATGAAGAGCCCCGCGGGCGAGGATGTCCCGGTCGAGGCCGGGGCGCTCATCTGGGTGAAGACCACCGACATGGGAAAGGCGCCCTGACATGGCCCATATCCCCGACGGCGTCCTGTCCCTGCCCGTGGTGGCCGGGGGCTGGGCCGTCGCGGCCGGCATGGTCGGGGTCTCGCTGCGCCGCCTGACCGAGGCGGCGATCCCCGGCACGGCGGTGCTCTCCGCCGCCTTCTTCACCGTCTCGCTGGTCGCCGTGCCCGACGGCCCGTCGAGCGTGCATCTGCTGCTCTCCGGCCTGATGGGGCTGATGATCGGGCCACTGACCGCGCCGGCCGTGATGATCGGCCTTGCCCTGCAGGCCCTGCTCTTCGGCTTCGGCGGGCTGACGACGCTCGGCGTCAACACCGTGAACATCGCCCTGCCCGGCATTCTCGCCGGCCTCGTGCTGGCGCCCCTGGTGCGCCGGGCGGGACCTGTGCGGGCCGGGGTGCTGGCCGGGATCGGCGCCGGGCTCGCCGTGCTGGCGACCGGG
>JAQVKV010000278.1 GCA_028694545.1 Zavarzinia sp.
CGGGCAAGATGGTCAAGGGCATGGGCGGCGCCATGGATCTCGTCGCCGGGGTCAAGAAGGTCGTCGTCGTCATGGAGCATGTCGCCGGCGGCAAGTCCAAGCTGCTCAAGGCCTGCGACCTGCCGCTGACCGGCACCAGGGTCGTCGACATGGTGATCACCGACCTCGGCGTCTTCACCGTCGACAAGCTCGGCGGCACCGGCCTCACCCTCATCGAACTCGCCGACGACGTGACGGTCGAGGAAATCACCTCCAAGACCGAAGCCCCCTTCACCTCGGCGCTCTGACGAGCGGTCCTCCGGATAGCGTCATCCCGGCGAAAACCGGGATCTCGCGGGGGGTGCGCGTCCCTCCCGTCGAGCGGTCCCGGCCTGCGCCGGGACGACGGGTCTGGTGGTCCTTGCGACCAACGGCCGGGTTGTCCCCGTGGCCCGCAGGGCTTACATCTCTTTCCCAGAACCGAACGGGGAAATACCCCGCCGCCCTCAGGGGGGCATTCCAGGAAGACAGGCCCGTGCTGATCGCGTTCCTCACCGACATCCACAGCAACCGCGAGGCGTTCTCCGCCGTGCTGGCACATGCGGCGGCCAGAACGAAACCGGTGGACCGTTTCGTCTTCCTCGGCGACTACGTCGGTTACGGCGCCGATCCGCAATGGACGGTCGAGACCATCGCCGAAATGGTGGACAAGGGCGCCATTGCCATTCGCGGCAATCACGACGAGGCGGCGGTGGGTGCCGCCCATGGCATGAACCCGGCCGCCGCCAGCGCCATCGAATGGACCAACAGGCATCTGGACAAGGCGGCGCTGCGCTTTCTCGAGCGCCTGCCGCTCGAAGTGGTGGACGACGACCGGCTCTATGTCCATGCCGATGCCTCCGCCCCCGACCGCTGGCTCTATGTCATCGACGGCGAGGCGGCGCGCATCAGCCTGGAAGCCGCCGAAACCCGCCTCGTCTTCTCGGGCCATGTCCATGTGCCCGCGATCTACGGCCTCTCCAACATCGGCAAGCTGACGCCCTTCAAGCCGACGCCCGGCGTCGCCATCCCGCTGCTGGCGCAGCGCCGGTGGCTCGGCCTCATCGGTTCGGTCGGACAGCCGCGCGACGGCGACCCGGCCGCGGCCTACGCCACCTACGACACCCATTCGGCCGAGATCACCTTCCATCGCGTACCCTATGACGTCGACAAGGCGGCGGAAAAGATCCTCGCCGCCGGCCTGCCCGCCGGCCTCGCCAGCCGCCTCCACGCCGGCCGCTGAGCGAACCGCGCCATGGCCGCGCCCAGGGTCGGACCCGGCAGCGTCATCGACGGCTACCAGATCGATTCCCAGATCCACAAGGGGGGCATGGCCACGATCTGGGCCATCAAGACCGGGCCGGACGAAACGCCCCTGATCATGAAGGTGCCCCGCCTCGCGGAAGGCGAAGACCCGGCCGCCATCGTCGGCTTCGAGATGGAGCAGATGATCCTGCCCCGCCTCACGGGGCCCCATGTGCCGCGCTTCGTGGCATCGGGCGATTTCCGCACCCTGCCCTACATCGTCATGGAATGGATCCAGGGCAAGAGCCTGCACACCCGCCTGCCCGACCTGCCTCTCCCGCCCGAGGAAGTGGCCGACATCGGTGCCCGCGTGGCCGTCGCCCTAGATGCGCTGCACCGCCAGCAGGTGGTGCATCTCGACGTCAAGCCGTCCAACGTCATGGTCCGGCCCACGGGGGAAATGGCGCTGATCGATTTCGGCCTGTCGCATCACCTGCAACTGCCCGACCTGCTGGACGAGGAATTCCGCCTGCCCTATGGCACCGCGCCCTATATGGCGCCGGAACAGGTGCTGGGCGAGCGTTCGGAGCCGCGCAGCGATCTCTTCGCGCTCGGCTCGCTCATGTATTTCTTCGTCACCGGGACGCGCCCTTTCGGCGATCCGCAAAGCCTGAAGGGGCTGAAGAAGCGCCTGTGGCGCGATCCGGAACCGCCGCGCGACCTGCGGCCGGAATGCCCGCCCTGGCTTCAGGAGATCATCCTGCGCTGTCTCGAGGTCAATCCCGAGAACCGCCACCCGACGGCGGCGCAGCTCGCCCTCGACCTGCGCACGCCGGCCCAGGTGCCCCTGACGGCGCGGGCCGAACGCAAGGGCCAGGACGGTTTCATCACCGCCTTCAAGCGCCGCATGGAAGTCGACTCGATCCTGACCGTGAAGAAGGGGCCGGCCGCCGGCGATGCCCCCATCATCATGGTCGCGGTCGATTTCACGACGACGGGCGAACCCGCCGCCAACGCCATGCGCGCCATGATCCGGCAATTGATGGGCGCCATGCCACGCGCGCGCCTTGCCTGCGTCAACGTGCTGAAGCTGCGCCGCATCGGCCTCGACACCACGCTGGACGACGAGGGCGAACACAAGCACCTGCAACGTCTCATCGAGCTGCGCCACTGGGCCCGCCCGCTGGAACTGCCGGAAGGCGCGGTGACCTTCCACGTCCTTGAGGCGACATCGCCGGCCGACGCCATCCTCGACTACGCCCGCAGCAACCATATCGATCACATCGTCATGGGCGCCCGCGAACGCTCGACCATGCGCAGCCTGCTCGGCTCCGTCTCGGGCGAGGTGGCGGCGGAAGCGCCCTGCACGGTTTCGGTGGTGCGCGCCCGGGCCGAGGAAGACTAGACGCTCTCCGCCTCGGCTTCGTAGAGGCGCAGGGAGCGATCGGAAATGCCGACCTCCGGCCAGCAGGCGCGCCAGGCGCGGATGTGATCCGACACAAGATGCCGGTCGAGGGCTGCGCGGCTTTCCCAGCGTTCGCTCACCCGGACCAGCCCCGGATCCAGCAGGTCGACGGCATAGGCGTAGTCGATGCAGCCCGCTTCCCCTCGGCTGGCGCGGATCATCGTCTCCATATGGGGACGCGCGGCCGCCAGATCGCCGACGCGGATCGTGCCTTCGATGACGATCATGGCGCCACCAGCACGGCGAGCAGCGCCGTCGCATTGTTGCGGCTTCGCTCCCTCGCCGCGAAAAGCAGGGTGACCGGCCCGGCCGCCGCCAACGCCCGCAATTCGTCCAGCCGGTCCCGCGCGCCGGGTAACGCCAGTTCGAGGGCATAGGCGGTAGCGAATTCCTCGTAGGAGAATTCGCCCGCATGGGTGCGCTGGCGCAGATCCGTGCTCGGGGCAATATCCTTGGCCCAGAGATCGAGAGCGGCCGCGGCCTTGGAAATGCCGCGCGGCCACAGCCGGTCCACCAGCACGCGGAAACCGTCGGTGGCTTCCACCGGATCCTGCACCCGCTTCAGGACGAAGCCCTTCGCCCCGCTCGTCGGTTTTCCGCTCATGATGCCGACTCATCCTCCCTGTCGTTCGGCGCCCCATGGCCATCCCGCAGGCTGGCGGTGATCTCGACCAGATGATCCATGACCGCCCGCACCCTCGGCGACCGGCGAAGATCGCCGTGGACCACCAGCCAGAGATCGCGCGTCGCCTCATCATCTTCGGCGAGGCAGACGAGATCATCCCCGGGCGTGACCAGCACATGGGGCACGGCGCCCAACCCCATGCCGGCGCGTACCGCCGTCAGGATGGCGGCAAGGTCGCTGGCCATCAAGCCGATGCCGGCGTCCCCCGCCAGCCGCCGCAGCCAGCGTTGCTGGGGAACATCGGCCAGATCCTCGCCGTAACCGATGAAGCGTCGCGCCTCTGGCGCCACGCCGTCGACATAGTCGCGGCGGCCATAGAGCCCATAGCGCAGACAACCCAGGCGGCGCGCCACCAGACCCGCGTCCGCCGGCCGCGACAGGCGCAAGGCCACATCCACCTCCCGCCGGGCAAGGCTGGCGCTGCCGGTCGCCAGCGACAGGTCAATGGCGAGCCCCGGATGGCGCTCGAGCAGGGGGGCGAGACGCGGCATCACCCAGAACGCGCCGAAGGCCGGCGGCGCCCCGACCCGCACCAGGCCGCGCAGGCCGGCCGTGGCCCCGGCGGCCTGGCGCTCGAAGGCATGGACCGCCGTCTCGACCGCCTCCAGCCGGCCGGTGAGGGCGCCCCCCTCCACCGTCAGGGCGTAGCCCCGGGGCAGGCGGTCGAACAGGCGCACGCCCAACCGCGCCTCCAGCCCGGCGATGCGCCGGGCAACCGTCGTATGATCGGTGCGCAAGGCCCGCGCCGTGGCGGAAAGACTGCCCCGGCGGGTCAATTCGGCGAAGAAGCGCAGGTCGTCCCAATCGATCATCTGCGTATTAATCCACAGATATTGTGCAAAGTCTGGAAATTCATGCAGATGGCGCCGAGCAATAGCCTTCGCCGCGTTCCCTTCCGGGATTGCGACGGAGTATCGAAATGTCTCTTGCCATCCAGATGATCGCGACGGGCGGTCCCGACGTGCTGCAAGCCCGACGGGGCGACCTGCCGGCGCCGGGCGCGGGCGAGGTCCGCCTGCGCCACGAGGCCATCGGCGTGAATTTCGTCGACATCTATCACCGCACCGGCCTTTATCCGGTGCCCACCCTGCCGGCGGTGCCAGGGGTCGAAGGGGCGGGGATCGTCGAAGCGGTGGGCCCCGATGTCGCCGGCATCGCGCCGGGCGATCGTATGGCCTATGCCGGCCTGCCCATCGGCGCCTATGCCGAGGCCCGCAACATCCCGGCCGGCCGGCTGGTCCCCCTGCCGCCATCGGTGCCATCCACGATCGCGGCCGGCGCCCTGCTGCGGGGCGTGACGGCCCATATGCTCTTGCACCAGGTGTATCCCGTGGGCCCCGGCACCCGCGTCCTCGTCCATGCGGCGGCCGGCGGGCTGGGACAGATCCTGACCCGCTGGGCAAAGGCGCTCGGAGCGCTGTTGATCGGCACCGTCGGCTCGGAAGCCAA
>JAQVKV010000279.1 GCA_028694545.1 Zavarzinia sp.
AAGACCATCAACATGCCGGCCTCGGCCACGGTCGAGGAATGCAAGGAAGCCTATCTGCTGTCCTGGCGCCTGGCGCTCAAGGCCAATGCGCTCTATCGCGACGGCTCCAAGCTGTCGCAGCCGCTGGCCGCCCAGATCCTCGAGGAAGTCGAGGACGAGGTGGGCGAGGACGCGACCCCCATGGCCAAGGGCCAGGTCATCGCCGAGCGCATCGTGGAACGCATCGTCGAGAAGATCGTGCCGAGCGGCGGCGTGCGCCAGCGCCTGCCCCATCGCCGCAAGGGTTACACCCAAAAGGCCAATGTCGGTGGCCACAAGGTCTATCTGCGCACCGGCGAATATGACGACGGCAAGCTGGGCGAACTGTTCATCGACATGCACAAGGAAGGCGCCGCCTTCCGCAGCCTGATGAACAATTTCGCCATCGCGGTCTCGATCGGCCTGCAGTACGGCGTGCCGCTCGAGGAATTCGTCGACGCCTTCACCTTCACCCGCTTCGAGCCGGCGGGCATGGTCGAAGGCAACGAGGTCATCAAGATGGCGACCTCGATCCTCGACTATGTCTTCCGCGAGCTGGCGGTGTCCTACCTCGGTCGCAACGATCTCGCCCATGTCGAGCCGCACGACCTGCGCTTCGACGCCATGGGCGACGGTGCCGACGAGGCGGCCCTGGACGGTGCGCCCGAGCGCCGCTCACAGGTGGATGCCAAGGCCGCCGCCTATAAGGCCGCCGTCACTGCCCCGGTCTCGAACGGTTACGTCCGCTCGAACCTCTACGTCCTGAACGCGGCCGCGCAGGGCCTGCGCCAGGCGGCCCAGGCGAGCGTCGCCGAAGCGACCGAGGCCGTCGCCTTCATCGCCGAGAGCGATGTCGCCGTCGCCGCCCACGCCGCCACGGGGACGGAAGCGGTCGCGGTCGCCGGTGTCGCCGTCTCGGCCGCCGAAACCCGCCTCGCCCGTATCCGCGAGGCGCGCGTGAAGGGTTACGTGGGCGATGCCTGCGGCGATTGCGGCAACTTCACGCTGGTGCGCAACGGCACCTGCCTGAAGTGCGAGACCTGCGGTTCGACCAGCGGCTGCTCCTGATCCGCGCCACAACCGGTCACGACGGCCGCGCCTTCCCCGTGAAGGCGCGGCCGTTCGCGTGAGACAGGCAGTCCGCCGGTTGACAGAGACTCGTCCTGCCCGCACTCATGAGGACGGGCTCACACAGGGGACGCGCCATGATTCGGCATCTGTTCCTGATCATCTTCGTCATCGCGGGCGGCGTCGGCGCCAGCCAGTTGCCGAATTTCGTTCGTGCCTATGAGCAGCGGCTTGGCGGTGCCCTGGGCGAGGTGCAGAAACTGGTGGATGCCTTCACCGTTCAGGCGCAGGACGAGGGCCTGAGCTTCGAGGAACTAGTCGCCCGCCACCGGGAATCCGACGACAGCGCCGTGCGCGGCACCGCCGATCGGATGACCGCGCTGGCCATGCGCCGTGGCCAGTTGACGGCGGAGATGGCGGCCCTGTCCGCCGCCCCCAGCAGTTTCGACAAGATGGTGGTGATGGCGCAAGGATCGGACAGCGAGTTGCTGCGCGACACGCTTTCGGCCTATGAGATCACGGCGACGATGGATCCCCTGTTCGGAGGGGCGGGCGTGCTGGCGGGCTGGGGCCTGTTCGGCATCTTCGGCGCCATGTTCAGGCGCCGCGACAAGCGCGGCCGTCGCATGCCGCCAGGGGGCAGCGCGCTGCGCTGACACGCCGCTCCGCCCCTTGGTCGTCGTCCCGGCGAAGGCCGGGACCTTGTCCCGTAAGAGACGCTCTCTTGTCGTGATGCCCCGGCTTTCGCCGGGGTGACGGGTTTTGCTGGAGCTCAGGCCGCGCGCGGCAGGCGGGCGGCGATCCAGATACGGTCGAGGGCGGCGACCAGCCGGTCCATCATGTCGTCGTCGTGGAAGGGCGACGGCGTGAAGCGCAGGCGTTCGGTGCCACGCGGCACGGTCGGGAAGTTGATCGGCTGGACATAGATGCCGTCGACGGCCAGCAATTCGTCCGAGATCGCCTTGCAGCGCACCGGATCGCCCACCATCACCGGCACGATGTGCGACGGCGTCTGCATCACCGGCAGGCCGGCCTCGGCCAGCTTGCGCTTCAGGGTCGCGGCGCGTTCCTGATGGCGCTGGCGCAGGTCGTTGTGCCGGCGCAGATACTGAATCGAGGCACAGGCGCCGGCCGCGATCACGGGCGCCAGCGAAGTGGTGAAAATGAAGCCCGGGGCGTAGGAGCGCACGCAATCCACCATCACGGCGGAACCGGTGATATAGCCGCCCATGGTGCCGAACGCCTTGCCGAGCGTGCCTTCGATCACGTCGATGTCGCCCATGGTGCCGGTCGCCTCGGCGACGCCGGCACCCTGCTCGCCGTAGAGGCCGACGGCGTGTACCTCGTCAAGATAGGTGAGCGCGTTATACTTCTTCGCGACTTCGACGATGTCGGCCATGGGGGCGATGTCACCATCCATGGAATAGACGCTCTCGAAGGCGATGATCTTCGGGGCGGCAGGATCCGCCTGTTCCAGGAGTTCGACGAGGTGCTTCACGTCGTTGTGGCGGAAGATCCGCTTCGGGGCGCCACCGTGGCGGATGCCCTCGATCATGGAGGCGTGGTTCAGCTCGTCGGAGAAGACGGTCACGCCCTTCAGCACCCGCGACAGCGCGGACAGCGCCGCCTCGTTCGAGACGAAACCCGAGGAGAAGATCAGCGCCGCTTCCTTCTGGTGCAGGCTGGCCAGTTCATCCTCGAGCAGAACGTGGGCCCGGCTGGTGCCCGAAATGTTGCGCGTGCCACCAGCGCCGGCGCCGTAGATATCCAGCGCGTCGTGCATGGCGGCGAGGACCTCGGCATTCTGGCCCTGGCCCAGATAATCGTTTGAACACCAGACGGTGATTTCCTTCGGGCCGTTCGGCCCCTGCCATGTCGCCCGGGGGAAGTCACCGCAATGACGCTTGAGATCGGCGAAGATACGATAACGGCCTTCCTTCTTGAGGTCGGCAATGGCGCTGGAAAATTTCTCGTCGTAGTTCATTCGCCCTGTCCCGGAAACCTGAAGCGAGTGAGCACCGGCAGGAAATCGCCCGCATGCTCAATGACGCGCCCGACAGACGGAAACACCCCCGTCCCCGGCATCATCGTCAGCATTGGTTCACAAATCCTATAACGACGTGTTGATCCAAGGCAAAGACGATCGAAAACCGCGAGTGGGCATGATGCCGCAGGCCATGCGCTCGCGCCCTCCCCCCAAAACGGGCGGATATGCGTCCCTGCGCAGCGGTGTCGTGATTTTTCATCATCGAGAATGACGAACGGCGGGATGCCCCCCGACATCCCGCCGTCCCGATCGCCCATCCGGCGGAGGGCGATCACCGGGGGGAGATAATGCCGCCCGGCACGAAGGGAAGATGGCAGAGTCGGCCGTGCCACGCTGTGACATCCCGCACACTTCGGTCGCGAAGATCGAAGCCCGCCCGGCCTCACTTGCCCCGGCGCCGGCGCTCGTCCGCCAGTTCGGCCGCGGAGAGCTGGATGCCGCCGATGATCTCGTAGGCATAGGGCGACTTGCCGTCGAGCGGCACGCTCACGGTCAGGTGCTCGACGACGCCCCCGGAACTCTTGCCGGCGGCGAGCGGAATTTCCGTCTCGTAGCTGGCGCGGCTGAGCACGCGGGTATTGGTCTCGGTCAGGGCGACGAAGAAGGGCACGGAAACGCTGGTCAGCTCCTTGCCGGCGGGTCCCCGCCGCACGAAGAGCGAAATACCGACCTCGGCGGAGACCTGGCCGTTCATCGCCGGTTCGCACAAGCCCTTGGCATCGATCACCTCGACCTCATAAAGGATGTCGTCGGGAGTGCGGGCCGCGCCGTCCTTGAAGCGCACCAGCGAGGCGGCGTCGGCCAGCACGGAAACGGCAGGACAGGGATTGGCCGGGCCGCCGGCTTCCGCTTCGTCTGGCGTCGAACCGCAGGCCGAAAGGCCGGCGAGAGCAAGGCCGAGGGCGAGCCCGGCCCCCAGCTTCATCGGTGGGCGAGCCGCATTCGAGCCCCGAGGCGCGCTGGCCATCCTGTGCTTCCCTTTCGCTACCGCAACGGATTATGGTCGGCGCACTCTAGACAAGCCCCCATCGCGGCACAAGCCGGGCCGGAAGACGGCGATGCGGGGAGATCGACGGACAGATGACGAAACCTGCCCTGACCATATTTCTCGCGGCACCGCGCGGCTTCTGCGCTGGCGTCGACCGCGCCATCCAGATCGTCGAGCTGGCGCTCGAACGTTTCGGGCCGCCGATCTACGTCCGGCACGAGATCGTGCACAACCGGACCGTGGTCGAATCGCTGGAAGCGAAGGGCGCCGTCTTCGTCGAGGAGCTGGACGAGGTGCCGGCGGACGCCCATGTCGTCTTTTCCGCCCATGGCGTGCCGAAATCCGTGCCCGCCGACGCACGGCGCCGGGGCCTCGCCTATCTCGACGCTACCTGCCCCCTCGTCTCCAAGGTCCATGTCGAGGCGGAGCGGCTGCATGCCCAGGGCCTGCATCTGCTCATGATCGGCCACGAAGGCCATCCTGAAGTGGTCGGTACCATGGGCCAATTGCCCGAGGGCGCGATCACCCTGGTCGAGACGGTCGAGGATGTCGCCAGCCTCGCCGTGCCCGATCCGGAAAAGCTTGCCTTCATCACCCAGACGACGCTTTCGGTCGACGATACCGCCGGCATCGTCGCCGCGCTGACCGCGCGTTTCCCGTCGATCCAGGCGCCGCACAAGGAAGATATCTGCTATGCCACCACCAACCGGCAGGCGGCGGTGAAGGCGCTCGCGCC
>JAQVKV010000280.1 GCA_028694545.1 Zavarzinia sp.
CAGCATCATGGCGCAAAAGGGTCCCGGCCCCAGCCCCGCGATCTCGACGACCTTCATGCCCTTCAGCGGTCCACCCATCTGCATACTCCCATTGTCATCTTCTGTTGTTAGAACAGGTTTTTAACTATGACATGAAGCCAGGTCACGCCCATTATGCCGCCCAAATCCGGAGAGCCAGCATGACGTCGCGCCCGACTGCCGATTCCAGCGCGGAATCCATCGTCGCCCGTATCGAAAGCCTGTATCGGGACAAGGGTCATTCCCCCTATGAGGGGGGCGAATCGGTCAGCCAGATGGCCCACGGGCTGCAGGCGGCGGCCTGCGGTACCCGCGCCGGCGCGGCGCCGGGCCTCGTCGCCGCGGCCCTGCTGCACGACATCGGCCATCTGCTGGACCCGGTCGGCGAAGGGGCCGCCGTGGCCGGTTATGACGCCAGGCACGAGGATGGCGGCGCCGATCATCTGACGCAATGGTTCGGCCCCGAAGTAACGGAACCGATCCGCCTTCACGTCGCGGCGAAACGCTATCTGTGCGCGACCAAGCCCGGCTATTTCGAGCGCCTGTCGCCCGCCTCCGTGCGCAGCCTTGCCCTTCAGGGCGGCCCCATGTCGGCAGAAGAAGTGGCGGCGTTCGAGGCCCGGCCCCACTTCCGCGACGCGGTGCGCCTGCGTGTCTGGGACGAGGAAGCGAAAGTGATCGACCTCGCGGTGCCGGCGTTCGAGACCTATCGGGACATGCTGTCGGGCCTGGTTCATGCCGATGGTGCCTGATCACTTCAACATGGCCCGCTACTGCCTGGACGGGCATCCGGCGGGCAAGACGGGCCTCATCCTTGCCGGCGGTCACGACGACGAGGTCTGGACCTTCGGCGCCCTGAAGGATGCGGCTCTGCGCGTCGCGCGCGGCCTGACGGACGCGGGGCTTGCCCCCGGCGACCGGCTGATGATCCGCATGGACAATGACGTCGCCTATGCGCTGACCTATTTCGGCGCGATCGCGGCCGGCATCGTCGCCTTGCCCTCATCCTCCCAGCTCACGGCGGAGGAAGCAGGCTTCCTGCTCGCGGATTGCGGGGCGAAGGCGGTCGCGGTCGGCGCCGACATGGACGATATGGCGGTGCCGGAGGGGGTCGCCGTGATCCCCGCCGCCGCCGTGCGTGACTGGGCGGCCAATGGCCGGCTCGGCGATTTCGCCGACACGAGGGCAGAGGATCCGGCTTTCCTCGTCTATACCTCGGGCACGACGGGAAAGCCGAAGGGCTTGCTGCACGCCCAGCGCAGCGCCTGGGGCCGGCGGCCGATGTATCAGGGCTGGTACGGCATTTCCGGCGACGACCGGGTGCTGCACGCCGGCGCCTTTAACTGGACCTATACGCTCGGCGTCGGCCTGACCGACCCTTGGGCCAATGGCGCCACCGCCTGCCTCTACAACGGCGCGCGCGATCCGGCCGTCTGGCCCCGGCTGATCGAACGCTTCAAGGCGACGCTCTTCGCCACCGTGCCCGGCCTCTATCGCCAGATCCTGAAATATGGCGACGTTCCGGGCCACGACCTCGCCAGCCTGCGCCACGGCCTGACCGCCGGCGAGGCCCTGCCGGCAATCATCCTCGATCAATGGCGCGAACAGGTGGGGACAGAGCTTTACGAGGCCCTCGGCATGTCCGAGATCTCGACCTACATCAGCCAATGCCCGCCGGGGCCCGCGCGCGCCCGCTCCCCCGGGCGGCCGCAGCCGGGCCGCAAGGTCGCCATCCTCGACCCCGAGACGTGGGAGCCCCTGCCTCCGGGCGAGATCGGCCTGCTCGCCGTCCATCGCTCCGATCCCGGGCTCATGCTCGGCTATTGGCGGCGTCCGGCGGAAGAAGCTGAGGTTTTGCGCGGCGAATGGTTCGCGGGCGGCGACCTTGCCCATCTGGACGGGGAAGGTTACCTCTGGTTCCACGGCCGCAACAATGACCTGATGAACGCGGGCGGTTACCGCGTCTCCCCTCTCGAGGTCGAGGCGGCATTATCCACCCACCCGTCGGTCGCCGATGTCGCGGTCGCCGAACGCCAGGTTTCGGAGACCACATCGATCATCTGCGCCTATGTCGTGCCGCGCGAGGGCGTAGCCTTCGACAAGGAGGCCCTTCTCGCCCATGCGGCGCCGCATCTCGCCGCCTACAAACGGCCGAAGGAGGTGATCCTTGTGCCGAGCCTGCCGCGCACGGCGAACGGCAAGGTGATCCGCCGGGCCCTGGCCGGGGCATGAGCGCGCTTTCCCGCTATCCCTTCGCCGAAGCCTGCGCCGGCATCGACGCCGACTGGCGGGATATCCTGGCGCCTGCCGCCGAGCGGCTCGACCCTGGCTATCTCGACGGGCTTTCGGGCCGCGACTGGCTGCCCGGGCCTGACCTGATGCTGGCGCCCTTGCGCCATGTGCCGCTGGGATCGGTCAAGGCCGTGCTCTTCGGCGAATCCCCCTATCCGCGCGCGCGATCGGCCATCGGCGAGGCGTTCAACGATGGCGCGGTCGGGCCGCTGTGGGGGCCGGGCGGGCTTGCGAAACCGGTGAACCGGGCAACCTCGCTACGCAACATCATGAAGATGCTGCTGCTGGCGGAGGATCTGGTCTCGCCCGCGACCACCGCCGGCGAAATCGCAAGCCTCGATCCCGCGGCGCTTCACCTCGTCGCCACCATGGACGAATTGTTCCGCCGCATCCGGCAGGAAGGCATCCTCGCCTTCAATGCGATCCCGGTGCTGACCGAGAACAAGAATCGCGACGCCAGGGCGTGGCACGGGTTCATGGATATGTTCCTCGCGGGCCTGCGCGCCGCCCGGCCCGACTGTCGCCTGCTGCTGTTCGGCAATTTCGCCCACCGGCTGCGCGAGTTGCCGGGTGCCGCCGGCCTGCCGGTGCTCGCCGCCGAACACCCCTATAATATCGGCTTCATCACCGATCCGGCGGTGCTGGACTGGTTCCGTCCACTGCGCCTTCTCGATCGCCGGCCTTTGGACGCAGGCCGCTGACCACGACGCCGGCGACGATGAAGCCGGCGCCAACCAGCGCAAGAAACGGCAGGCGCTCTCCGGCCATCCGCCCGACGATGCCGGCCCATACAGGCTCCGTCGCATAGATCAGCGTGGCCCTGGTCGGCGACAGCCGCTTCTGCGCCCAGAACATGGCGAGATGGATCAGCATGGAGCCGACACCGAGGCCACCGGCCGTCGCCGCCAGCAGCCAGGTCAAGTCGGGCAGCGCCTCCCCCGCCGGCGCCATGGCGAGAAGGGTGGAAAGGGTAACGACCAGCGTCTGCACGAAGGCGACGCGGCGCGGCTCCATCCGCCTGGTGAAAGCACCGATGACAACGATCTCGGCTGCTATGACGGCGGCGCAGGCGATGGTCAGCATCTCGCCGAAGCCGATTTCGAGGCGAAGGATGGCGTCCGGCCCCGCCAGCAGGCTCATGCCGACGAAAGCACACAGGATGCCGGCCCACGCGAGCGGCCGAGGCATCTCGCGCATGAACAACCATTGCGCGATCGGGACCATGGGGACATAGAGCGCGGTGAGGAAGGCCGAGGTCGAACTCAGAATATATTGGAGCCCGACCGCCTGAATGCTGTTGGCGAGGGCGACCGCGAGGCCGGTGACGATCCCGACCTTCCATTCGAGCGCGGTGATCCCCGACAGCCCCCGCCCCGCCACCACGATCAGGCACAGGGTGGCGATGCCATAGCGCACGGTCTGGAAGAACAGCGGCCCCGACACCGAAAGCCCGATCTGGATGACCAGAAAGGACACGCCCCAGATGAAGGTGATGCCGAACAGCACGAGTTCGGGCAAGCGCGGATGGGTGGTCATGGACGGTCGGGACTCGGGACGGCGGGGGCTCATCAATAGCAGACGCGCCTTCCCTGGCAACGCCCCCTCACCCTACCCGGAAGCCCGCAAGCCCCGCGTGATCCACGCCCTTGTCTCCACCGGGTCGATCACCGCGTCGATCTCGCCGAAGGAGGCCATGTTGATGCCCTTGCCATTGGCATATTGCTGCGCCACCAGCCGGTCGTAGAGGGCCTTCTGCGCCGTGGGGTCCGTCTCCGCCTCGAGTTCCCGGCGGTAGCCCAGACGCACGGCCCCCTCGAGGCCCATGCCGCCGAATTCGCCGCTGGGCCAGGAGATGGTGAACACCGGCCGGTGGAAGGAGCCCGCCACCATGGCCTGGGCACCAAGGCCATAGCCCTTGCGCAGCACGATGGCCCCCACCGGCACGCTCAGATTGGCGCCGGCGACGAACATGCCGGCGGCCTTGCGCACCATGCCCCGCGCCTCGCAATCGGGGCCGACCATGAAGCCCGGCGTGTCGACGAGGCTGACCACCGGCAAGCGCCAAGCCTCGCACAGTTTCAGGAAACGCGCCCCCTTCTCCGCCGCGTCGGCATCGACGGCGCCGCCGAGCACGGCGGGATCATTGGCGATCAGTCCGTAGGGCCGCCCTTCGATCCGGACCAGCGCGGTGATCAGGGCCCGGCCGAACCCCGCCCGCAGTTCCATGACACTGCCGGCATCGCAGAGCAGATGGATGGCGTCACGCATGGCATAGACACGCAGGCGGTTCTCCGGCACCACATGGCGCAGATGGCGCTGGTCCGCCGCCGTCCACTCGGAAAGCGGCCCCTGGAAATAGGACATCAGGCGTTTCGTCGCCGCGACGGCCGCCGCTTCGTCCTCGACCAGCAGATCGATGTTGCCATTCGCCCATTGCATGGCGGCGGGCCCCACCTCGTCCGGCCGGAAGGAGCCGAGGCCACCGCCCTCGATCATGGCCGGCCCCGCCATGCCGAAGGAGGCATTCTTCGTCGCGACGATCAG
>JAQVKV010000281.1 GCA_028694545.1 Zavarzinia sp.
TTCGCCGCCTAAAGCGTGAACGTTATGTTGAGTGTTCAGGATTCAGCCGATAAATTGTCACCGGGATGAAGCGCCACGAGGAAATAAAGCAAGCGATCATTGCCGCCGCGATGGAGCGGCTGTCGCGTTATGGCTACGGCAAGACCACGATGGCGGAGCTGGCGGGCGACTGCAAGATGTCGGCCGGCAACCTCTATCGCTACTTCATGTCGAAGCTCGACATCGCGGAGGAGATCGCCCGGCAGAGCTTCCTGCGCACGGCCGAACGCCTGCGCGAGGTGGTGCGCCGCCCGAATGTGCCTGCGGTCGAACGCCTGCGCAGCTTCCTGCTCGAACAGATGCAGCTCACCTTCCAGGAGCTGGAGAAGGACCAGCACTGGATCGAGATGGCGGAGATCGTGGCCCGTGAGCGCCCCCATGTGGCGAACGAGGGGCTGGCCCGGGTACGTTCCCTGATCGCCGAAATCCTGGCCATGGGCAATGCCACCGGCGAATTCGACATCGAGGATGTGAACTTCACGGCGGAAATGATCCAGTCCGCCACCTTCAAGTTCCGCTATCCCCAGCTTTTCTCCGGCCTCACCATCGACAAGCTGGAGCGCGAGGCACAGGGCGTGATCGATCTCCTGATCGACGGGCTGCGCGCCCGCCCCAAGGCCCTCGTCGCGGCCACCGACGCCGACGCGGCTTAGAGGGGGGCGCCGGGGATTGCGCCCCTACCGTTCCGTCAGCTTCAGCTCGATCCGCCTGTTGCGGGCCAGTGCCTCGGGCGTGATGCCGGCCTCGAGGGGCTGGAATTCGCCGAAGCCCGTGGCGGCCAGGCGCTCCGGCGGGATGCCCTGCGCGATCAGGAATTTGGCCACGGCGACGGCGCGCGCGGTCGAGAGTTCCCAGTTCGAGGGATAGAGCGGGGAATTGATCGGGGTCACGTCCGTATGGCCGTCGACCCGGAGGATCCACGGCAGCTCCGCCGGGATCTGCGCCGCGATCTCCTTCAGGGTGGCGGCGAAACGGGCCAGGGTCTCCTGCCCGCCCGCGCCGATCTCGGCCGAGCCCGACGCGAAGAGCACTTCGGACTGGAAGACGAAACGGTCGCCGACGATGCGGATGTCGGGCCGATCGCCCAGAACCTCGCGCAGGCGGCCGAAGAATTCCGAACGGTAGCGCGCCAGTTCCTCGACCTTGGAGGCCAGCGCTAGGTTCAGCCGGCGCCCGAGGTCGGCGATCACCGCCTGGCTTTCCCGGTCCGCCGCCTCCGACTTGTCGAGCAGGGCGGCGATTTCCTGAAGCTGGGCGCGCAATTCGGCCAATTGCCGGTTGAGGAGGTCGACCTGCGCCTGGGCATCCGCCGTCAGCGCCTTCTCGCGGTCGAGCTGGGCGGTCAGATCGCCCACCTGCCCCTCGAGGCCGCCGGCCTTGCCCTGCTGGTCCTGAAGCTGCGCGCGCAGGGTGTCGCGCTCGGCATTCGCGCTCTCGACCCCGGCGGAAAGCGAGGAAACGGACAGACGCAATTCCGCGTTCGCCTGCCGTTCGAGGGCGAGGAGGTCGGTCAGATCGGCGATCTGCCGGTTCAGGCGGGCCAGCGCCTCGTCCCGGCCGGACAGGGCCTGACCGAGGAAGAACTGCGCCAGCATGAAGACCGAGAGCAGGAAGCTGATGGCCAGCAGCAGCGTGGTCAGCGCGTCGACGAAACCGGGCCAGATATTGACCCCGCCGCTCTCGCGGAAGCGCCGGCTGCGCGCCGCCATGTCACCGATCCTCAGCCGCCATCGCGGCGATCGTACGGGTAAGGATCTTCACCTGCGCCGCGACCTCGTCGAGGCCGGCGCGCTGCCCTTCCGAAAGCCTGGCGAGGCCACTGTCGATATTGCGCAGATGGGCCTTGCTGGCATCGTCTATCGCCGGCGCCGTCTGCGCCTGGGCAAGGCGCTGCAGGGCGGGCTTCAGCTCCATCTGGGCTTCGGCGATGCGGACCATCAATTCCTGCTCCGCCCGCATCTGGGCGGCCAGCGTTGTGAGGCGCTCGGTCAGATTGACCAGGGCGTCGTTCGCGGTCGCGCGATTCTCTTCCGCGTGCGCCATGGTGCGCTGCAGCCGGTCGAGGCTTTCCGCCGTCGATTCGAGCAGGGCGGAGACATAGGCGGGCACGCCCGCCCCCGTCTCGCCCTCGATGCCGGAGGTACCGCCCAGCCGCGTGTTGGCGGTCAGGTAATCCTCGACCTCGCCGAGGAACCGGCCCTGGGCCTGGCTGGCCTGCAATTCGAGAAAGCCGAGGATGAGGGAGCCCGAGAGCCCGAACAGGGACGACGAGAAGGATGTGCCCATACCCGACAGGGGCGCCTCCAGCCCACGCTTCAATTCCCCGAACATCGCGGTGAAATCACCACCACCCGCGATGTTGAGATTGCGAATGGCGTCCCCGATGGACGAAACCGTGGACAAGAGGCCCCAGAAGGTGCCAAGCAGGCCGAGAAAGATCAGCACCTGCACCAGATAGCGACCGATGTCGCGCTTCTCGTCGAGGCGCGCGGCCAGCCCGTCGACCAGCGCCCTGGTCGCCGTCGGGCCAAGCTGCCAGCGCGCCCCCCGTTTCTCGTTCATGGCGGCGGCGATCGGCCCCAGCAGGTCCGGAGCCGGGGCCTGCGCCAGATTGACATCCTGCGTCGTCAACCGCTCGAACCAGCGCACCTCGGGCCGGAGTTCCAGCACCTGGCGCAGCATGTAGACGATGCCCAGCAGGAGAACGGCGAGGATGACCGTGTTCAGCGGCACGTTGGTGGCGAAGAAGCGGCTGGCCGGGGCCAGCAGGAACACCACGAGGGCGGCGATCGCCAGCAGGAACAGCGTCATGCGCAGCAGGTAACGTTCGGCTCTCATCGGTCCTCGTTCCCCCGGTAAGCCTACAGGAAGCCCAAGCGCGCCCCGGTACCGCATGCGGCCCGGGACGGCCCCGGCGTCGGTCAGGGCATGATGGCGATATCGACGCCGTCCGCCAACGGGGCGTCCGGTGCCATGCCCACGGCCCGCAGGTCGATCAGGGTGGCGGCGACCCCCTTCTCGATCAGATAGGTACGCACCGCCAGCACGCGCTGGCGCGACAGGCGGCGGGCACCGGTCGCGGTATCGTTGGTGCCGCTGGCGAAGCCCCGGATCAGGATGCGGCCGCCCGGCTCCTTCAGTTGCCCGACGACGCCGTCCAGGACGGCGCGCGCCGCATCATCCAGCGTATCGCTGCGCGTCCCGAAAGCGACCTGGGTCACCACCTTGGCGACCGACGGCAGGCCCGCGCGGCCAGCCACGGCGGGGGCCGGCGCGGAGGCTGGCGCCGGCGGCGCGACGGCGACCGGCTCCGGTTCGGGAGCCGGCTCAGGCGCCGGCGCGGACGGCACGATCGGTTCAGGCGCCGGCGGCGGCGGCAGGTTGAAGGTGAGATCGGTCGGCCCCCCGGTCGCGCGCGCGGGCGGCGGCGGAGGCGGGGATGCCGGAGGAGGTGGAGGTGGAGGAGGAGGTGGTGGTGGTGGTGCCACCGTCTCGTCGATCGCCGCCTCGCCCAGGCGAGAGCCAAGTTCGGTCATCGCCAGAAGGCGCGGCGTATCCGCATCAATGGTGATCACCGGAGGCGGAGGCGGAGGTGGAGGCGCCGCGGATTCGGGTGCGGGCGCCGCGGCGGGCGCGGGTGCGACCACTTCCGGCTCGGGCGCGACCGGCGGCGGGGGAGGAGGAGGCGCGGCCACGGCAACGCTTTCGGCCGGCTCTTCGGACGGCGTCTCTTCGACCACGGGCGACGGCGGGGCGGGTGGCGGTACCGCCGGGGCGGCGACCACAGGCCTCGGTGCGGCCGGACGGGCGGGGCGCGCGGGCCGGCGCGGCGGCGGGGGAGCGATCAGATCGTCGAGCACCGACATGTCAACGATCACATCCGACTGGCTGTCGCCGCCGATGACGATGGTCTGATAATCGATGGTGCCCCGGCGGGGCGGGGCCGGACGGCTGGGGCCGGCATGGGGACGCGCGGGAACGACGATGCGGAGGGGCTGGTCTTCCTCGTTGCCGCCGGCGCGGGCCGGGGCGGACGTGACGGTGAAAACCCCCAGAGCCGCCACGAGAGCCATAAGGGAAACGCCAGCTTCGACGGCGCACTGACGAGCGCGTGCCCTGGCGACTGCCCTCATACCCTCAACACTCCCCTGTAGCCTTGCTCTCTTAACAGGAACCGACGAGTCGCGAAACATGGGAAATATCGCGATGCAAGGCAGCCTGCGGCCGCCCGGCCATCATTCCCCGGTATCGCCACCCTCCGCAACCGCTGTTTCGGCCTTCTTCCGCGGCTTTTTGGGCGGCAGGCCGGCCCGCTCGACGAGACGGCGCAGCTTTTCGTGGATGATCTCGTTGCCGGCCACGATCTCGGGCGCTTCCAGCACTTTCTTGGCCCCGCGCTGGTCGGAGACGAAACCGCCCGCCTCGCGCACCAGGATGATGCCGGCGGCGATGTCCCAGGGCTGCAGCCCGGTCTCCCAGAAACCGTCGAAGCGCCCGGCCGCGACATAGGCGAGATCGAGCGAGGCGGCGCCGAAGCGGCGGATGCCCGCGACCTCGCGCATGACGATGCCGAGTTCCTTGAGGAAACGCAGGTGGTCGCCCTTGCCCCGGAAAGGAATGCCGGTGGCGATGACGCAGTCGCCGAGGTCCTTGCGCGCGGCGATGCGCAAGCGGCGGTCGTTGCAATAGGCGCCGGCGCCCTTCTCGGCCCAGAACATCTCGTCGGTGATCGGGTTGTAGACGATGCCGGCGATGACCTCGCCGTCCCGCTCGACACCGATCGAAATGGCGAACTGG
>JAQVKV010000282.1 GCA_028694545.1 Zavarzinia sp.
TCCGATCTATCCGCATCTTCCCCAATCGTTTCGTCACCGGCGTGGTCGACCTCTACCGGGCCCTCCAGACCGGGGACGAGGCCCGCGCTGTCCATGCCTATGAGACCTGGGGCTTCGGCAATCTGACGTCCGAGATGATCGAGACCCTGAACATCTGGGCCCGTTTCATTTACGGCCCCCTGCTGGACGACCGGCGCCGCTCCATCGCCGACGGCATCTCGCCCGCCCAGTACGGCAGGCGCGAGATGATGGAGGTGCACCGCCGCCTCAAGGATCTCGGTCCGCTGCGCCCGCCGCGCGAATTCGTCTTCATGGATCGGGCGGCCATCGGGCTGGGCGCCGTCTTCCTGCACCTCGACGCCCATCACAACTGGTTCCGCCTGTTCAACGAGGCGCTGGACGGCTTCGACGCGGAGACCGTGGCGGCGCGGCAGGCGGCGGCCCTCGACGCCGCCGGCTTGGCCATCTGATCGTCACTGCCATTTCGATTTCCGGCGCGGTATCGTCGTGACGGCGGAGAGTGCCGCGACATCGGGGGGACGGGATAATCAAGTCCTGGCTTATGGGAATCGGTCTGCTGCTGGCCGGCGTGGGGACGGCGGAGGCCGGCCCGTCGAGTTTCCAGCGCTCGTGCAACGACATCCAGATCGAGATGGTCCAGGAGGGCGCCTGGGTCACCGCACAATGCGCCGATCGGCAGGGGGGGCTACCGGAGAACCACCCTCGAGATCCAGGGCATTCACAACATGGACGGCCAGCTCGTCTACGGTGATCCGGGGGCCAGTACCTTCCAGCGCAGCTGTGATTCGGCGTGGCTCGAGGTCAATCCGGGTTTCGTTCGGCTCTGGGGCGATTGCCGGACCCGGGCGGGCGTGACCGCCACCTCGGTCGTCGACATCGAGAATGTCCACAACGACAACGGCACTCGTCATGGGCTGGTGAGGCAACCTCACATTTTTCTTTTCAGGCGCCGGCAATCCGCTATTTTTACGACTGACAAATTGTCGGATTGCCCGCGACGTCGGGAGCCGACCAAAACAAGCGCCTGGGGAGAGAGCGATGTTCGACTACATCATCATCGGTGCGGGTTCGGCCGGCTGCGTGATGGCCAACCGGCTGTCGGGCAACCCGAACACGAAAGTCCTGCTGCTGGAAGCGGGGCCGACGGACAAGCACTGGTCGGTGAGCATGCCCTTCGGCGTCGTCGCGCTCATGCGCTCGAAGCAGCGGAACTGGGGCTATCACACCGTCGCCCAGAAGCACATGAACGGGCGCGAGATGTTCTGGCCGCGCGGCAAGACGCTGGGCGGCTCGTCCTCGATCAACGCCATGATCTATACCCGCGGCCACCGGGGCGATTACGACGATTGGGCGGCCCTCGGGCTCGACGACTGGTCCTATGACCGGTGCCTGCCCTATTTCCGCAAGGCCGAGCACAACGAGCGCATCACGGACCAGTTCCACGGCAACCATGGTCCCCTGAATGTCACCGACCCGCGCCACCCCAACCCGCTGTGCGACCTCTATATCGAGGCGGGCAAGCATTGGGGACTGCAGGAAACGACCGATTTCAACGGCGCCGAGCAGGAAGGCGTGGGTTATTACCAGCTCACCCAGAAGGAGGGGCAGCGCTATTCGGCCGCCCGTGCCTATCTCTGGGACATCATGGAGCGCCAGAACCTGACCATCGAGACCGGCGCCCATGTCATGGCGGTGGAACTCGACGGCAAGCGCGCCCGGGGCGTCCGCTTCCGCCACAATGGCGCCGTGCGTTACGAGGAAGCGGCGCAGGCGGTCATCCTCTGCGGTGGCGCCATCAACTCGCCGCAGGTGCTGCAGCTTTCGGGCATCGGCGATCCGGCGGACCTGAAGGCGGCCGGCGTTGCCGTGAAACACGAATTGCCCGGCGTCGGCAAGAACCTGCGCGACCATCTGGACATCACCCTGCAACAACGCACGAAGACGGCCGAATCCTACGGCTTCTCGTGGCGCATGGCCTATCGCGGGCCCATGGGGCTGATCGACTATTGGACGCGCAAGCGCGGCATCTACACCACCAACGTGGCCGAGGCGGGCTGTTTCGCTCGTACCAATCCGGACGACCCGCGCCCGGACGTGCAGATGCACTTCATCCCGGCCCTGCTCGAGAATCACGGGCTGAATACCAAGTTCGGCCATGGCTTCTCGACTCACGCCTGCCAGTTGCGGCCCCAGTCGCTGGGGCGGCTGTGGATCAAGTCGGCGGACCCCTTCGCCGATCCGGCGATCGATCCCAACTACATGGCCGAGCGCGCGGACGTCGACTGCCTGATCCGCGCCTTCAAGCTCTCGCGCGATGTGATCCTGGATGCGGCCTTCGCCGAAAAGCGTGCGCCGAACCGGGACTTCGTCTGGGAACAGGCGAAGACGGACAAGGAAATCGAAGCCTATCTGCGCGCCAATGCCGAGACGGTCTATCACCCGGTCGGCACCTGCAAGATGGGCCATGACGACATGGCGGTGGTGGACGACAAGTGCCGCGTCCACGGCGTGGAAGGGCTTTCGGTCGTCGACGCCTCGGTCCATCCGACCCTGATCGGCGGCAACACCAATGCGCCGACGATCATGACCGCCGAAAAAGTGTCGGAATACATGCTCGCCCCTGGCGCGGCCTATTCCAGGGCGGCCTGAGGGCCATTGCTCTCATCGATCGTCGCCCCGGCGAAAGCCGGGGCCTTTTGACGAGAAGGGCCCCTTTGTCCGGCAGATCCCGGCGTTCGCCGGGATGACGCGGTTTCGTTTCAGCCGCGACGCTTGCGTTTCAGGCCGAAGAGAAAACGCGTCGGGCCGAAGGGGCGAACCATCAGGTGATAGGTGGCAAAGGTGATCGCCATGGAGCCGAAGCAGATCACCGCCGCCTTCACCCAGAGGTTCAGGTCGAGCGGCACCATCACGAAGGCCAGCGCCACCACCGGCAGGTGGTGCAGCACGTAGAGCGGCAGGGTCGCCTCGCTCATGTAGGTATCGAAGGCGCCATGCGGCCGGGTCATCCGCCGCCCGAGGCCGAGCAGCCCGGCGACCAGGCACCAGGCGGCGATGCCGCGCGCGCCCAGCGACCAGAAGGGCGGCGCCTCTCCGAAGGGCATTCGTACCTCGCCCGCGTAATGAACGGCGAAAGCGACAAGCCCGAGGCCGAGCAGGGCGAGGGGCCTCGCCGTCACGATCGTCTCGATCCGGGGCTGGCGCGAGACGACGGCCCCCATCAGGAAGAAGGTGACCTCGATCGCGAGATTGGCGAAATCGCTCGACAGGTTGGGCAGGTCGCCGAAGCGCGGCCGCAGGAGAATCTCCGCCGCCGCCGCGACCAGCGCGGGCCCGACCAGCCAGCCGATGTGACCGGGCAAGCGGTCGTAGGCGAGCGCGATCCGCCGCATGACCCCGGTGAACAGCAGGGTGAAGAGCAGCAGATAGACGAGGAACCAGAGGTGTGACCAGGTGAACTGGTTCAGATGGGTGAAGAAGCCGTAGTAGAAGGCGAAATAGTCGCTCTCGAAGGGGCCGGGGGGCACGCGCAACCCGCTCGGTCGCAGGTCGATACCGCCCAGGCGTTCGATATATTTGATCGCCGGCGCGAACAGCAGCAGGCCGACCAGCAGGGGCGGCAGCAGGCGCATGAAGCGGTCGACGACGAAGGTGGTGGCGTGACGCGACGACAGCGCCGTCGCCGCCGCGAAACCGGCGATGAAGAAGAACAGCGGCATGCGCCAGACATGGGAGAAGGCCGCGAACAGGTCCAGGGCGCCGGAGGCGACGGCATTCTTCACATGATAGTCAGGGTCGAAGTCGAAGACCTTGGCGGTGTGGAACGGGAACTGCACGAAACAGGCGAAGATACGCAACAGGTCCAGCTCGCGGCGCCTGCGGCCCGCGCCCGGTGACGGAGACATGGTGTCAGGTCCGGTGGAACAGGCGCGGCAGGAACATGCCGGTCCGCGCACGATAGGCGTCATAGGCGGGGCCGAGACGGCTGGCCGCGAATTTCCCTTCCTCGCGCCGGGCGGCCCAGGTGAAGCCCGCCGCCATCACGGCGACGGCGAGTAGCAGCAAGGGCTCGCGCGCGGCGACGACACCGCCCAGCCAGTAGAGCAGATAGGCGGTATAGAAGGGGTGGCGGACGAAGCGATAAGGCCCTCGCATGAGCAGGAAATCCGGCTCGTCCCGCGAGAAGGCGAGGGACAGGCGCTGGCGCCGCGTGGTCAGGATGGCCCAGGCATAGAGGAGGGCGGCCCCGCCCATCATCGCCAGGGCGAAACCGAAGCTGGCCCAGGTGGCGCGCGTGCCCGAGATCTCGGCGATGATGCCGCCCGTCGTCGCGCCCGACAGCACGGCGAGCACGCGCATCGGCCAGGGGGTCCCTTCCGGGCGTCGGAAATGGGCCACGTAACCGATGGTGAAGGCGAGGAACACCAGGCTCGCGATGATCAGCAGGATTTCCTGGGGAAAGCGCATCTGTTTCGTATCGTATCGTCGCTCGGTACCGTAGGGCGCGGACTATAGGCCGCGGGGCGAGACTTGCAAAGCGGCGGGCGAGCGCACAAGGTTCCCCGGCCTTGTGAACCGTGATCGAGGGACCGAATTGTTGCAGCGTGCCCGTATCCTCGCCTTTTTCCTGCCGTTGCTGATCGCGTGTGGTTGCGCCCTGCAATTGCCGGTCGCGCATCAGCGGGCGACGGAATTCGAGGATTTCGGACCGAATCCGGCGGGCTTGACCATGAAGGCCTATGTCCCGGCCGATCTGCGGCCGGGAGCCCCCCTCGTCGTCGCCCTGCACCATTGTTTCCAGAAGGCGGAACAATA